>CAZWOA010000146.1:259-5405 GCA_964635545.1 uncultured Marinilabiliaceae bacterium | reverse complement strand
GTGTACTTGTTGAGCCAGCAGCCTGTGAAACGGATACTGTTTTTGTCAGCCCCCCTGCGTAAGTTATAGTAATCGTTGCATTGCGTGCTGCAGAGGTATTTGCTATAACGCTGACGGTGACGGTTGCATTCCCTGTCCCGGACGTGGTGTTGACGCTGAGCCACGTGGCATTGTCAGTAATGCTCCATGTGCAATTTGATGAGATACTCAATGTGGAAGATGAGGCACTGCTCCCGAACGCCAGTGAAGTGGGACTGGTGTTTAGATAAGGTGTATCTGATGAAGGATCATTATAATAGTGATAGTAATTTCGGGAAGTTATTTTACTGTCGTTATCTCTGACATTTTTCAGTCTTCCAAATGAATCATATTCAAAAAGCTGTGAGATATTATTAGGGTCAGTGACAGATGTTATTCCAAGAAGAGGATGATACGTAAAGCTTGTCATTTCGGCATCTTTAGGCACGAATCGGACATCATCTGCAAGTAGATATTTTGAATTATTTGAATTCCACAATTCAATTTTTAATTTAACATTTTGGGGAAAGCTGGCCAAATCTATGTCACGTTCAAAGCGTTTCCAGACTCCATTTGTTTGAGTTACCCATGTTGTTAGCCATGCAAGTTGTTGTCCATTAGATTTATCGATAACCTGTATTATTAGATTAGCCTGATTCCCATTGCTGGCATCAAAACCATCTTCGGTTTTAATCCACGCTGATAAAATATACTTACGGTCCTGTGACAGTCCATCAACTATTTGACTTAAGCCAAATTGCCCATTTTTAACATATAAACTATATCTGCCATTGTGCCTATCAAGTAGGTATCTAGAAGGTTTGTCAGGATTGTAGGGATCACTTAGCCATTTTTCGTCTTCGAAACTTTCAAAATAAATTTCGTTATAGCTTGCATTTTGAGTTGCAGCAGTCATCAATGAACCATTATAACCCCATATAAAAGAGGTGAGGAGGTCATTGGGTTTTTTAAGCTGAAGCACATTTCCGAAATTATCATACTCATCGATGGTTACTTTAGTATTGCATCGACTATCAGCTACTAATGAAGATGATGCAATTTGATAATCGGATATTGGTTGATTAGTTTCCAACTCAATGAAGCGATAAGGTTTTACGAATCCATTAATTAAAACGCCTTCATCATAACTACAATTATTACATTTCGGTTCTATTATAGAAGATGAAACGACTAAATTATTTTTACGTTTAATTGTTTCAATTGGTACGTCTATTTGATGATAACTTAGGAACATGCTTTTAGTAACTATATTTGACAAAAATTCATCAGGATAACGATAAGTCACATCAATAGTATCTCCACTAGAACTATAAGTCCTTTCATTAGTTAATTGATGGTGCTGTTGACTGGTATAGCTAAATTCTTGTATGGAAAGAGTATATTTAGTTAAGTCTGATCTATCAAATAAATATTCTTTCTTGCTTTTTAGAACTTTCCAGCCAGTAAGATTATCATATTTTGCTTTCTTATAAAATTGATAGTAAGCATCGGTGGGGGGGGCTAAATTTAATCCCTGATACATTGTGATACAAGAATATGGACAAGCATATGGAAGACTTAACATACTCATAATTTTAATGCCAGGTATTTTTTCGAAACCTTTTATTTCATACTCATATTCAATTCTTTTTACAGGATTTATCAGATCTTCCTCATCATAATTGTTTTCAATTAATAATTGACCTCTATTCCAATCATAATTTGGATTAGGGCCAAACGGATAATAATCTTTGGTTGAGGGTGCTGGCATATAGTAATTCACTGGAATCCCGAAGGGTTGATTTGGCCAACAAAGGTAGATACCATAGGTGGTTTCCGACAATGTCCTATTATAAATACATTCTCCCGATTCACAATTATCTTGAGTGACTTCAGCAGTACCTGGCAAATCATAAGTAAATTCTGTTTTGCCATTCCCAGGCTGAGTCACGGTAATATTTTTATAGCCAATAAGACTCCCTTGAGATTCGCCAAATCCACCTATCGGACTTACATCAAGGAAGGTACCTTTTAGTATATCTTCCAAAGTGATTAAATCCCGAACATAATCTATCTTTCTATGAGCAAATTGTGGTATAGAGTATATTCGACCTGATGTTATGGAGGTATTTGTGAATTCATCATAGGAATAATCCTTCTCTATGATATGGTTAGAAAGTTCTGACGATAATTTAGTTTTTGAGATCCTTAACCCAGGTCCTATTCTTACTTCACTATCAAAATAAAATTCATTAGCCTGATACTCAAGCTGTAAATATCCCCCAGTAGGATATTTAATACGTTTTAATATCCCTACTTGCATCTTTTGAGGATTAGGATTTCTGTCTGCGCCAATGTCTAAAAAATACTCCATTCCTGAAAAGGAATTTCTTTGAAATATTGAATAAATACTTAGATATAGTGGATTTTGACCATCTGTTGGATATGCCCACAGGTCTGGGATTAGGGTGGTATTTAATATGCCATTGTAATATCCCCAAAAATCCTGTGAAAATGAATTTCTGGGGGGCATTAGGGTATTATCATATTCAAATAGATATGGTGGATTCTCATTCTCAATTAAAGAATTCAATTTTAGTCGTTTACACAGATATATTTCATCAGGATCAAGACTGCAACCAGAACTATTATAATACGAATAGTTAAAATTATACTCTTTTATAAGCTGATCAAGGTTATCAAAAATTTCAATATTTGTGAGGGCTTTCGCATACTTTGTACTGTTAGGAAAATGGCCTAAATCTTCCCTTAACTGATCTGCGTTGAAGACGATGTATCCATTTGACCATTCAATTCTGGATAATCTCTTGCATTTAGAGTGAATCAAGGGATCGTACCTCTTACGAAATAAATTATGAGTAATTCCATCGGTATCAACCCACGAAGTTTGTCCGTTTAATTTTTGCTCAGATATTTCTTCATCTTCATAGAAGAATAAAATTGATTCAGTTTGTGTAACTATTTCTGACAAATACCAAGAAGAGTTAAATTCTAAATCATAAGGTAAATTAGAAAATGTTGATTCAATTTGATCAAAAATATACTTAGTTCCATTTGCCAGGGTAATTATAAACTTAGTTATTGAGTAATTCTCAATTGTTGGTTGTATTAATATATCATTTTGACTAGTTAAATGAATATGCTTATCATTATCAAAAAAGAATTGACCATTAATACCCATAAAATTGAAGAAAAACATGTCTGGTTCCCCATCAGCTTTTCCGTTCGAAACTAAGTATGAATTGTATGCATTTATAGTATTATTATTGCTCAATAAGCCGTCGTAAGCTCCAGTGAAAAAATAGAAGCCCTTGCTAATGAAATTGTCGGTATGATATCTGTCATCAGGTAGTCCTCTTACAACTCTTGTAATAAGGCCACCGGAGCTTAGTGACCACCCCAATCCAACCCAGGTTGATGTTTGTTCTACTTTTATTCCTCCTCCATGATAATTAAGGGAAATAGGAATATCTAAGCTTTTACATTTAATAGTATATAATGGTATTGAAATATTTGGGATACCTGTAAAATAGTCTACAGGTGTTTCGACATATTTTCCAAGTTCCGATGAGTTAGGAGAAGGAGGAATAATTTCCAGATAGTCCGTTTGGGAATAAAGCACTACTGGTAACAAAAACAAATGAAAGATAAGTATAGAAACCAAGTATCTATCATTTAAAGTATATGCTTGAGCCCAAGAAGTAAAGATCTTTTTCATGGAATTTATAGGTTGATTTATAATTAAATTTAAACTCATAAAGATTTGCTATTTAATTACTTCGATTTTAGTAAACCTTCATTCTAGTTACTTTATATTATACATGGTAGAATTTTGTTTTTTATTAATCCACAAACGGTATAGTTTATAGATGATTATTTTAACTTATTTTATAGAAGTCTCTATTTAGTCGACCCTTAATAAGTCGTGTTTTTCAATTATTTGTGATTATAATACTCCCTAAAATTCATACCACTGGTTAAGTTTAATAGAAACGATTAAATTAGTCCATTATGAAAAAGAGTAGAAAGAAACATACTGCGGCCTTCAAAGCACAGGTGGCTATTGAAGCGATTAAAGAACAAGAGACTCTGAGCGATCTGGCAAAGCGTTTTGAAGTTCATCCACAAATGATTTCAAAGTGGAAACGGGAGTTTCTACCCCGTGGAGCTGAGATTTTCCAAACTAAGGCACCAGATGAGGAAGCGGAAAAGAGGGAGAAGGCCCTGTATGAAAAGAACGGTCGTCTGGAGATCGAGGTGGATTTTTGCAAGAGGGCCTCAGAACAACTGGGGATCATGAGGTCCTCAAGAAAGTAGTGACCCCGAGATCTGGTATCAGTGAGCGTAGACAAAGCGAGTTGTTGGTATTGAACCGAAGCAGTTTGCATTATAAGCCCGTTGGGGAGAAGCAGGAAAACCTGGAGATGATGCATAAGATGGATGAAGAGTTTCTGGATCATCCCACCAAGGGTGTTGAAGGTATGATTGATTTCCTGTTCCTGCTGGGATTCGTGGTCGGACCAAAGCGGGTCAGAAGGCTTCTTCGGAAAATGGGAGTAATGTCAATCTATCCGCAACGGAACCTGAGTAAGCTGGGATTGGCCCGGTATATTCATTCGTACAAGCTTCGCGGGCTTGAGCTTACTCATTCGAATCAGGTGTGGTGTGGTGCATTGATATAACATACATCGCGATGAAACGGGGATTTCTCTTTTTAACGGCCATAATAGATGTGTATAGCCGGTATGTAGTGGGTTGGGGTTTATCCAACACATTAGAAGCCGGAAATAGCCTGAAAGTGCTCAATAAAGCAATTTCCGACTTTGGTAAGCCAGAACTGGTGAACTCGGATCAGGGCTCGCAATTTACGTGTGAAGGCTGGGTGGAATATCTTAAAGAACAGGAGATTATTATCAGTATGGATGGAAAAGGAAGATGCATGGACAATATTTGGATAGAAAGTTTTTGGAGAACCGTAAAACAAGAGTATGTTTACCTGAACCCTGCAGAGGACGGAAAAGTACTTTCTAAGGGATTTAAAAAGTTGCTTGATTATTACAACAACTGGCGTAAGCATATGAGTCTTGACCGTAAAACACCCTTTGAT
>CAZWOA010000146.1:0-249 GCA_964635545.1 uncultured Marinilabiliaceae bacterium | reverse complement strand
TAGTAAAGGTGAGCAGAAAAGGGAAAAAGATGTTTAATAAGAAAAAGAACTTTAACCTTAAAGAATAACTCCGGTGGTTTAAGAAAGGGGAGTAATAAAAACTCCCGTTATAAACAATACAAATGAAGAAACAGATTATAATTTTATGTAGTTTAATTATTTTAAGCATATTGCTATTTATTAGTATTTTTAGGTTATTCCAAAATGATAAGATTTACCATAATACAATTGGATTAGTATCTCAAAACT
>CAZWOA010000145.1:3056-5453 GCA_964635545.1 uncultured Marinilabiliaceae bacterium | reverse complement strand
TTAGAACTATAGTTTTAATGTTGATTGGCATATTTGTTATATCGTGTGCCAAAAAAGAGGAAAAGAGTGATAAGATACAGATAGTCAAGATATTTACTGCACATATGTATGGTGAAGAGAGCTCAATTTCATTTCCGGGAAAGGTTAAGGCTGCTTCCGATGTAAATATGGCATTCCGCATCAGCGGCCCCATCTCTAAAGTTAATGTTGAGGTGGGTAGCTATGTTAAGGCTGGTGATGTGCTGGCCGAGATAGATTCGCGCGATTATGTGGTGCAACTTTCTGCCACCGAGGCCGAGTATGAGGGTATAAAGGCTGAGGCCGAGCGTGTAATGGCTCTGTATGAAAAGGGTGGCGTGACTCCCAATGATTATGATAAGGCGGTGTATGGCCTTCAGCAGATTACCGCTAAATATGAGGCTCATAAAAACGCTTTGGCCGACACTAAGTTGCGTGCTAAATTCGACGGTTATATTCAGAAGCGGTTTTTTGAGGCGGGTGAGACTGTGGCTGCCGGTATGCCTGTGTTGTCGATGATTAGCTCGGCAACTCCCGAGGTTGAAATTAATATACCTTCTGTTGACTATATAAGGATCGATGAGTTTGATGAATTGTCGTGCGCTGTGGATATTTATCCTAGTGTGGATTTTATGTTGAGTACCGTTGGGGTAGCCAAAAAAGCTAATCTCAACCAACTTTACACCATGCGAATGAAGATTGTGGGCAACTATGATAAACTCCCTTCGCCTGGCATGACCACCAATGTAACCATAAAGTTGAAAAAGAATGGTTCAGAATCGGTATCAATACCTGTAGCTGCTGTTTTTGAGGTTGATAATGTATCATCGGTATGGGTTTACAATGAATCTTCCAATACTGTTGAACGTCGTGCCATAAATATTCAACAGATAAACACCGGTGGTTTTGCTATAGTTTCCAAAGGATTGAAGGTGGGCGATGTGGTGGTGAGTGCCGGCGTGCAGTTGCTCAAAGAGGGGCAAAAAGTTAGGCCATTGCCCGAAGCTTCATCAACTAATGTAGGAGGCGTGCTATGAGAGATTGGGGAAATTGGGCATTAAATAATCGTAAACTGCTCTATTTTGTCATTCTGGTGATGATTATCGGTGGTGCTGTGGCATTCCAAAATATGAGCAAACTCGAAGATCCGGAGATTACCGTTAAGCAGGCACTTGTGGTAACTGCCTATCCGGGTGCTTCGGCCCATGAGGTGGAACTTGAGGTTACCGATGTGCTTGAGAAGAGCATCCGTTCCATGAAGGATTTGGATTTCGTCTCCAGCCGTTCAATGAATGATGTATCTATCATCTCGGTGAATTTATCCACTCTGGTGACCAATGAGAATGTAGATCAATGCTGGGATATTTTGCGCCGTAAAGTTGAAGATGTGCAGAAAAATCTTCCCGAAGGTGCTTCAAAATCGGTGGTGATGGATAACTTTGGCGATGTGTATGGCATCTTCTATGCTATGACTGCCGATGGTTTCACAAGCCGCGAAATGGGCGATTATGCCGAACTGGTGAAGCGTGAAATTCAAACTATAGATGGTGTTTCTGATATAATAATTTATGGCAAGTTAAATACCGGTATCGATATAGAACTGTATGAAAACAGGATGGCAACTCTGGGTGTTCATCCTGCACAGGTGCTGGCAACCCTCAACGGACAGAATAAGACTGTATATTCCGGCTATTACGAGAGTGGCGGGTTCAGACTTCGGGTATTGGTTAACGATAAGTATAAAACCATTGATGATATTGGCAACCTTCTGCTGCAAGGGCATGAGGATGACCAGCTGCGGTTGCGCGATATTGCCAATATTACCGAGGCTTATGAGACTCCTGTGCGTAACCTTATGCGTTACGATGGTGCTGATGCTCTGGGAATTGCAGTTTCGGCAACCAGCGGAACCGACATAACTAAAATTGGCCGTCAGGTGGAGAAGAAGATAGAGCAACTCTATGAAAAGAGCCTTCCTGTTGGCATTCAACTCCATAAGGTATTCTACCAACCCGAAAGGGTGAATGAAGCTTTGGGTGCATTTATGCTCAATTTGCTTGAGTCGATTCTTATAGTAGTTGGTATTTTGATGCTCACCATGGGCTTCCGAAGTGGTGTTATTATTGGCACGAGTTTGTTTATTGTGGTAGCTGGTTCTTTCCTGGTACTCAATATGTTCGATGGTACTTTGCAGCGTGTGTCGCTTGGTGCGTTTATTCTCGCCATGGGTATGCTTGTGGATAACGCCATTGTTATTGTTGATGGTATTTTGGTTGATATGCAACGACGTGTGCCGCGGCGTACCTCGCTCACCCTTATTGGTCGAAAAACCGCTATGCCACTATTGGCGGCAACTGTGATAGCAATACTTGCTTTTCT
>CAZWOA010000145.1:0-2956 GCA_964635545.1 uncultured Marinilabiliaceae bacterium | reverse complement strand
TCGTCAAAAGTTAAGGAGGACCTCGAAGGTATTGAAAATTACCTTCTTGGCAGGGATGATGTGCGTCATGTAACCACTTCTGTTGGTGGTACTCCGGCCCGTTATAACCTTGTGCGCGACTTGGCCGACCCTTCATTGTCGTATGGTGAGTTGATTGTCGATTTCACTTCGCCCGATGAGCTGGTGGCAAGTATGAATGAGATACAAAATTACCTTATTGATGCTTATCCCGAGGCATATGTGAGGCTAAAGAGGTATAACCTTATGTATAAAAAGTATCCCATCGAGTTGCAGTTTAGTGGCCCCGACCCGGCTGTGCTACGTAGGCTGACTGCCGAGGCTCAGGATATTATGCGTAGTAGCGATAAGATATTTCTTGTTACTTCCGATTGGGAACCCAAGGCACCTGCTCTCATGGTCGATTATAACCAGCCCGTGGCACGCAATATAGGTCTTAGTCGTCAGGATGTGGCTATGTCGTTACTCACTGCCACCGGTGGAATACCCATCAGCTCTTTCTATGATGGTAGTCATCAGCATAATATCTACCTGAAGACTGTGGATAAGGATGGAAAACCTATCGAGTCGCTTGAAAATATCCCTGTTTTCAGCATGATGCCTTCTTTGGGTATCATCAGTAAAGAGACCATTCAGGGGTTGATGACCGGCGCTGTTTCGGAAGAGGATCTCATAGAGGGCGTTTTGCGCACGGTGCCTCTCAGCCAGGCTTCCAATGGCGTGAAGCTGGTGTGGGAGGAGCCTGTGGTGGTGCGTTATAATGGCGAGCGAGCCATGCGTGCCCAGTGTAACCCGTTGTTGGATGTGTCGCCCGAAGATGCACGCCAAAGCATTATAGACCAGGTTGAAAATATTGAGCTTCCCGATGGTTACTCCATGCTGTGGGATGGCGAATATAAAGCCAGTAGCGAATCAACCAAGTATCTGTTCGGAAATCTCCCATTGGCCATTATTTTCATGGTTATTATTCTCATTATGCTGTTTAAGGATTATAAGAAACCGCTCATAATTTTCCTTTGTATTCCGCTAATTATGGTGGGTGTGATATTGGCAATGCTTATTTCGGGCAAAACTTTCGGTTTCGTTGCCATTGTGGGTATGCTCGGACTTATTGGTATGATGGTGAAAAACGGTATTGTGCTGATGGATGAGATTAACCTTCAGATATCATCGGGTGTGGTGCCTTATAAAGCACTGCTCGACAGTTCGGCAATGCGTTTCCGCCCCGTGATGATGGCTTCATTAACAACAATACTGGGTATGATTCCGCTGCTTTCCGATAGTCTGTTCGGCCCTTGTGCAGCCACTATCATGGGCGGATTGCTGTTTGGTACTGTGGTCACACTGCTGTTTGTACCGGTATTGTATGCCGTATTTTTCAATATTAAAATTGATTGATGATGAACAGATTATATATATTTTTTCTGATGATATTTACCGCTTTCTCAGGGCTAAGTGCATACGCCCAAGAGGCGATGACTCTTGAGAAGTGCCGTGAGATGGCTCTTGAGCATAATAAGTTGATGGCTATTGCAACCCATAATAAGGAGAAGGCCGATTTCACCCAAAAGTCGTTTAAAGCCAATTATCTGCCCAAGTTTTCGGCTACGGGTAACTATCTATATACCAATGTAGATATGAGCAAGACAATATCCGGCAATTACCTGCCAACTTTTGTGCCCGACCCGGCCACTGGTCAGCTGGTGCCAAATATTGCTGCAGTTAATCCCGATGGTAGTTATGTTTTTAAGGAGTATGCCTATTTCCCTGATATGGATTTGTCGCTCAAACTTAGTGGCACCTGGATGGCCGGCATCACTGCCGAACAGCCCATTTATACAGGTGGAAAGATTAATGCGGCCTACAATATGTCGAAAATTGGCAGTAAGATGGCCGAACTAAACCGGAATCTCACAAGGGTAGATGTTATAGTTAATACCGATGAGGCCTATTGGCTCTATGTGCAAGCTAATGAGATGCTTAATATGGCTATGGCCTATGAAAAGGTAATTGATGAACTGCTGGCAAATGTGCAGGCAGCAGAGGAGGTTGGCTTAAAGCATAAAAATGATGTGATGAAGGTGCGGGTGAAGATGAATGAAGCACAACTGCAAGTGCGCCGTGCCGAAAATGGGGTGCGCCTCTCACGTAAAAATCTGTGTCACATTATAGGCATACCACTCGATAGTGATGTACCTCTACCTGATATATCTGCTGAATCTTTTGTTGTTGATGTTGACCCCTTGGCAGGTTTTGATAGCCGCCCCGAGTTTGCCCTGTTGGACAAGAAAACCGAATTGCTCAGCCAGCAGGTGAAGTTGGCTCAAAGTGATTTTTTGCCACAGGTGGGCGTAATGGCCAATTATGGATATGTTAACGGGGTTAAATTCAATGACGAGCGTCTTTTCGATAATGCCTCATTTTCAGCTTTGGCCAATGTAAGTATTCCCTTGTTTCACTGGGGCGAAGGGCGCAATAAAGTGCGTGTAGCCAAAGTTGAGAGAGATATAGCTGTTCTGGAGCGTGATGATATGGGCGAGAAGATGCAACTCGACCTTGCCAGATCAATCGACCGATGTGAAGAGTCGCAACTGGAGGTGGCACTCACCAAGCTATCTCTTACGCAGGCAGAAGATAATGTGAATCTTAGTCGCGATAGATATGAAAAAGGGCTAGAGACCCTTGCCGATTATCTGGAGGCACAAGCCGTGTGGCAACAAACCTGGACAGAGAATATAGTAGCCAAGAACCGTCAACGTCTCAACCAAACATACTATTTGAAAGCGGCAGGAAGATTGTAAGTTAGCCATTAGCTATTAGCCTTTAGCTATTAGCCTTTATCCTTTAGCTAACAGCCAATATCCAATAGCCCGCTACTTTCCCTTACTCTGATGCCCCGCAAGTGGTATAGACCAGTCAAAACGAACGGCCAATACTC
>CAZWOA010000144.1:0-5506 GCA_964635545.1 uncultured Marinilabiliaceae bacterium | reverse complement strand
CTCTTTCGCCCCTCTCGCCCCTCTCGCCCCTCTCGAAACTTTTATGGTCTCTTTCACTCTATCCCTTCTCCTCACTCCATAAACAGCTTCATCGTCTCAGGCTCATTTTTCAGCTCCAGTTTTTCAGTTCTAATATTTCCGGCAGCATCAACATAGATGAACGAATATGTTTTGTTTTTCTCAAGGCTGAATTCAAGCACATCATTCATATCCTGGGTTGGGCCTGCGGTGCGTCCGCCTGCAATTTGGTCGGAGCCCGAGAAAACATCAACATTGGTATCCACACGGTCGTTACCCTGAAGTGAGCAGGTGCTGCTGCCAAACATCATCACTTTTACGATAACATGATTGTCGGCCACTAATTGTTGCTCGTTCTCGAGGTTATAAAGGTCAATGTATCTTTGTGTTACGTTAATTCCGGGGATGTATGTAAGCGTTGGGTCCCACACCACCGGGAAATGTATTGAAGTTGCTTTCCACGATGTAGCAAAAATGGCATGTTCAGGGTCGTTGGGGTCGGCCTTCCCTGCATCGGCAAGGAACCAGCTTTTGTTCAAGCCGCTGGGGTAATACTCGGTGAAGTACCACTCGCCATCTATCCACACCTCGTTCCAGTTATGATTTCCACGGTTATCGTGCCAGTTTGGTGTTCCTGCTATGCGCGACGGAATTCCCATTGCCCTGAATGCATCGGTAAGAAGTATTGATAAGCCGCTGCACGATGCCATGCCTATCTCCATCGATTCATATGGACTTTGGTCGGGCTTTTTGCGTTTGGTATTGTAGTCAACCAGCAGCTCGTCGCGTATGTGCTTGTTGATTGAGTCTATTGCCGATTTTATGTCTGTACACTGAGCCACATAGGGTGAAAAACGGTTGTAGAAATCGGTGCGCCAATTGTCGCGTTGCTCGTTCATGCTGGCATATGGAAGCACATCATTAAAGAAAACCGAATCGGGAATTGATTTGCTCCACTCGAATTTTTTGCGTGCTATGAAGGCTGCGTTTACATTTTCGAGTAGGAAGTCGGCCGATAGGGTAGTAAGGTCAACCTCAGGCATATACGATATCAGAAAAGCCATCGCCTCTTTCTGTTGT
Source organism: uncultured Marinilabiliaceae bacterium (assembly GCA_964635545.1). Lineage (GTDB taxonomy): Bacteria > Bacteroidota > Bacteroidia > Bacteroidales > Marinilabiliaceae > JAGPIS01. The sequence goes on along the minus strand of CAZWOA010000144.1, from coordinate 4,408 downwards.
GCTGGTGCTTTGGCTATTGCTTCTTTGATCTGGCCGGCATTACTGCCGCTACGCTCTATGGCACTATTAAGCATTGTGTGGTAGCTCTTTGGCACGCCGCTGTACTCACTGCACGATGTAAGCATAAAAACAGCTATTACTACCAGTGTCGATAAAATGTTAAATCTTTGTGTCATAATCTATCGTATGAAAAATCATAGTCAAAAATAGCTGTTTTTGCCCAATTTTCAAGGTGTTATTGATCATTAAAACAGAGATGTGGTAATCTTTGAAAATGAAACAGAGGCTTGGTTGCAATAGTGAAGTTCCGAGCCTCTGGTTTAAACTATTTTAATTGGTTTTATCCGATTGAATGATGCTTTGTAGTAATCATCACTCTTTAATCTCTTTGATTAGAAGAATATATACCGGGAAGTGGTCGCTATAACCTGCCATAAAGTTGTCGCCCACGTAAGTACGCCATGGGTAGCCTTTAAAACGTCCTTCCTGGTTGGTAAGCATCACATCGTTGAAAACTCTGGCATGCTTAAATTTGTAAGTTGAAAAATCGTCACCAAGCAGTGATTGCGTCAGTATCATCTGGTCGAATAGGTTCCAGCTGTCGCGATATGCCAGTGTGCCGATTCCTTTCTTAAATAGCGGTCCCATTGCATTGTAAAGGTCATTCTTTTTAAGTCGGTGTATGTTGCCGTGTGCCTGCAAATGCTTGGTAATGCTGTTGTTGATTGGGTCGTCGTTAAGGTCGCCCATCATAATTACTTTAGCAGAAGGGTCGGCACTCTTAAGGGAGTCGATTATCGATCGGGTTAGCACCGCAGCGGCATTACGAAGATAAGCACTTCTTTTTTCTCCCCCATAGCGCGAAGGCCAGTGATTAACGATGAAGTGCATCGGTTCGCCATCAAACAATCCTGATACCACCAGCTGGTCGCGGGTGTAGATGCGTTTCTGTGTATCTTTATCGTAAATAAGTAACGGTGCCGATCTTGTGCTGGTTACCGTAAAATATTTTTTCTGATATATCAATGCTACGTCAACGCCACGTTTGTCGGGCGAGTCGTAATGTACTATACCATAGTCTAATGGTTTCAGGTGTGGAGAGTTTATAAGGTCCTCGATTACGCTACGATTCTCAATTTCGCTTAAGCCCAGAATTGCCGGGCCGGGCAGGTTGTCGTTCTTTCCTATTTGAGATATGACTTTGGCATTATTGTTTATTTTAATCCAATAACGCTCACTATTCCACTTTTTTGCCCCTTCGGGAGTGAATTCTACATCATTAACACCTGGCGTATTGATGGTGTCAAACAAATTTTCGATATTGTAAAATGCTATGACTCCTGCTTTGTATTTTTGTGAAGATACAGACAATGAGAATATTAACAATAGCGAAGCTGTTAAGATTTTAAATTTTTCAACCATGTTGTTTAATTTTTTACGCTACTAATTTACAAATTTTATGATTAATCAATTGTTTTTTCTAAATTTGAGGCAATATTAAATGATATGAGCATAATAACCAACTCTTTTATCCCGTTAAAAATTAGACCTGAAAGCTCTTAGGTCATGGAAATGCTCTTGGTGCTATAAATTGATAAACTTTATTAAGAAGTTATTAAGAAACAAAATAGCGTTCGGTTTATTTCAATAATAAATCTAAAATTGTAATCAGAATTTTACTCAATTAAACATAATAAGATGAAACAAGCACTTTTTTTCATATTGTTTGCATTGTTGTCTATCACCGTTTCGGCCCAGAAAGGGGTTGTAACTGGGGTAGTTAAGGATGCAGGCAATGGTAATCCTTTAGAGGGGATAACCGTAAAATTGGATAATACGCCATTGTGGTGTGTTACCGACCAAAGGGGGAGTTTTTATTTGGAAACCGATATTACCGGTGATGCAACCCTGGTTTTTGAGCATGCTGACTTCACTACAATGAAGATGCAGATTACTATTTATCCAGGAAAAACTCTCGAATTGGGAGATATCAATATGCGTAGAATTAATCAGGCGGCACAGGATATACCTACAATATCTTTGTCGGACTCGGATGCCGATAATGCAGTGGAGTCGCAAACCATTCACGGGCTTTTAAGTTCCTCTTCGGATGTGTTTGTAAAAGCTGCAGCATATACTTTTGGCCCGGCTCGCTTCCGTATTAGAGGTTATGAGAGTAATCATACTGCTGTGACTATCAATGGCTTCGTTGCCAACGACCTTGAGTTTGGTAGTCCTTACTGGAGCGACTGGGGCGGCCTTAACGATGTGATGCGCAATACCGTTATAACCAACGACTCGCGCCCGAGCGGATATATGTTCGACCCACTTGGTGGAAGTACCAATATAATAACAAAAGCTTCGGAGTATCGCACAGGTACCAAACTTACATATTCTAACTCTAACCGCACCTATGGCAACCGCGTCATGGTAACTCACTCAACCGGACTGATGGAGAACGGATGGGCTGTAACAGGTTCATACTCTCGCCGTTGGAGTGAGGAGGGGTATGTAAAAGGTACTTTTTATGATGCACACGGTATGTTCCTTTCTGTTGAGAAGAGAATAAACCCTGCGCACACTCTCAGCTTTACTGCTCTTAACTCGTACTATCGTCGCGGTCAGGCTGGTGCATCAACACAAGAGGTGTACGACATGATGGACGATAACTACTACAACCCAAACTGGGGTTACCAGAATGGCAAGGTGCGTAATGCACGTGTGAAGCACAACAATAAGCCGCTTTTCACACTGTCGCACAATTGGAACATAAGTGAGGCTACTAAGTTGGTTACAACTGCCGGTTACTGGTTTGGTACCGATGGAGGAACAGCCCTAAACTGGCAGGGAGCTGCCGATCCGCGTCCCGATTATTACCGTTATCTGCCCAGCTATTTCACCAATGATGATGATAAGCAGAATGCAATTAATCAGTGGAGAACTGATTCTAAAGTGAGTCAGATTAACTGGGATAAATTCTACCGTGGTAACCGTCAGAATTATCAGGAAATATATGATGATAAAGGCAATTTAGTGGCACAAGGTAACCGCGCCAAATATGTGGTGGAAGATAGGGTTAATAGCTTGAACCAGTTTCAGTTCAACTCAATTTTGAAGCATACTATCGACCGTAACTGGAGTGTTACTTCGGGAATTAATTTCAATAGGTACATAAATCATGTGTATAACAAGATTGATGACCTGCTTGGTGCTGATTATTGGTATGATATAGACCAGTTTGCCGAGCGCGACTTCAAAGATAATCCTGAGGTTTATCAGAATGACCTCAATAACCCATATCGTGTGGTGAAGAAGGGTGATAAATACAGTCATAACTACAAAATGCACCATTACGATGGCGGATTGTGGGCCATAGCCAATTACACAGGCAGTAACTATTCGCTTTACGGTGGTGCATCGTATAACTACACAACATACTGGCGTGAAGGATTATACAGAAAAGGACTTTTCAAAGATAACTCATATGGCGATTCGGAGAAGAATAACTACCACACTTATGGCCTAAAAGCCGGTGGTGAGTATCGTATCACAGGCCGTCATATAATTACAGCCAACCTGGCACAAGGTAACCGTGCTCCAATTATGCGCAATACTTTTGTGTCGCCACGCACACGCAACGACATTGTTAGCGGCATTAAAGCAGAGACATACTACTCGGCCGACCTTAGCTATGTGGTGAAGTTGCCAAACTTTAGCGGTCGCTTAACAGGGTATTACACCCGTGTGGAAGATGCTACCGATGTGAAGAGCTTCTACCATGAGACTCATAAAAACTTCGTAAACTACTCGTTAACAGGTATCGATAAAGAGTACAAAGGACTTGAGATAGCCGGTGAGTATAAAATTAATGCTACTCTTGTTGCCAATACAGCAGTTTCGTTAGGACGGTTCCTATATAAATCACAGCCTGATTTTATTGTAACCCAGGATAATAGCCGCGATATTATTGAAACCGGTACTGTTTACAGTAAGAATTTCCGCCTAAATGGATTGCCACAAACGGCAGCTACTGTGGGTATAACATATAATGCACCTAAATATTGGTGGGTGGGTGTTAATGGTTCTTATTTCGATGATATCTATATCGATTTCAACCCTGTGCGCCGCTCAACAGCAGCCGATTGGATTTTGCCCGAAAAACAAAAAGATGCATTTACACTTGATGCTTTTGCAGGTAAGAGCTTCCGATTTAACGGCTACTACCTCTCAATAAGTGCCAACCTTAGCAATATCACCAATAACAAGAGCTTTATTACAGGTGGATATGAGCAACTTAGATTCGACCAGGACAATCCTGACAGACACCAGCCTAAGTACTACTACAGCTACGGATTTAACTACTTTATTAATGCAAGCTTAAGCTTCTAAACAGATGATTATGAAAACA
>CAZWOA010000143.1:0-5514 GCA_964635545.1 uncultured Marinilabiliaceae bacterium | reverse complement strand
AACCCGGCGTGAAAAATGAACCGTCTTTGTAGCCGTTTATTTTCTCGAAAATCAACCCGAGAACCGAAGCATTGATAAGTGTTTTGTTGTCTTCCTGAATTTCTTCTCCGCCTTCTGCTCCAAAGTCGTAAGCATCTAAAAACTCAAACAGATATTGAAGCGTGGAAATATTGCCTGTCCGTTTTTTGCCTTGATTGTCTTTCAGTACGGTTTGTGAAAAAATAGGAATTTCTTTATCCCGCAAACTACTTATCGGGAAAGCTTGATGTTCTATTTCTGCTAACTCAAAAAGCGATGAATTGAGATAAGGAACTTTCTCGAAAATATATTTCACATCTTCGTTTCGGTCTTCATACTTGCGAGCCAACACCTGAAAAAACAAGCTATTCAGGTCGTCATAGTTTTTGATTTTGTCGAGATTGAGAAACGAATATGATTTGTCGCCTTTGTGATAGGATATTAGTTGGGCTTCCAACAATTTCAAGAACAGAATGCGGTTTATCCAGGTGATGGAAAGTTCAAGAGCAACGCTGAAAAGCCGTTCTTCCTGCGTGTTTCCAAAATGATTTGGTCTTTCAAGTCGGCTAAGTTTATCTAAGCTGTCAATCTGGATAATGGCATCTTCAAGAATAGTCCCGGAGTGGCGTTCGCCTGTTTTGTTTCGTTCAATCAGTTTTTTGCTTCTGTCCTTGGTCTCGGTCAAGCCTATAATGTGCAACAATTCGGTGTAAAAGCGTTTGTCGAGGCTGTTGCTGTCGTTGGCGAAGGGCAATTTCAATAGATGCTCTGGTGAAAGCAGTTTAAATAAGGCAATCAACGAATTATCGTCGGCCTTGTCGGTATTGCGAAGTGGCTTTTGATAATCCTGAATATTGAAGTATGTAAATTCAATTTCTGCGGATATGTCGGCAATAAATGGCTCGACAATTTGCTTGTAGAAAAATTCGGTTTTTGTGTCTGCCAGCCGTCCTTCTTCAAAGTCTGTGAATAGTTTTACAAAGTTCTTGTTTTGTGCAAAAAGTCGGTCAAAGAGGGTAGCGTCAAAAATAAACCATTCATTAATATTGGTCGCTACCAGATGTTTCACATCAAGATTTTTAAGTGTTATTCTCTCTCTGAGATAATACAAAACCAATTCATGTAACGCTTTAACATTCAGTTTTGCAGTCATTTGCGTGGGGTTGTCTCCCTCAGCTAACGATTTTATCATTTCAGATTTGTTGGTCGGCTTTTTCGCCTCTATAATTACACCAACTGTAGAATTTGCATTATTGCCATTATGAATAACAAGGTCTTTCCTGCCTTTGGTATTGATGAAATGGTTTTGCTTGTAATAGGTATCTTTAAGAAAGTCGGAAACCAGGTTTTTGTGAAACTCTTCGCTTTCTGTGTTGTTTGTCCTATCGAGTAAAGTAATAAGGTTAGTCTTGAAATCGTCAATCTCAATTCTGTTTGGTTTTACTTTTAAAAAGGCCTTGTTCAGTGCTTTCTTGGGTTTCAACGCTTTTATTTCCATTACTCTTATATCTTTTTTCAGTTGGTTAAGATAAGCTTTTCAGTTGAAACAGTATCAGTATGGTAATAAAAAAATGTTCCATCTTTAATAGTAATTGCTGATTAATCACAACAAACAATGGGTTAAGTATCACTTATTGTTGTTGGTTTTTATTTACATTTCAACACAAATGTTGTAACTTGCAGTGATTTTTTCATCAGTAAGGTAATTATTAACAACGAGAGAGGTTATAATGAAAAAAATTTTCTTTATTACAATGCTTTTATTGCTTGTGTTGGCTGCCAATAGTCAGACCAAGCATTATTGGCAGGATGAGTTTGTTGTGGAGGTGAACAAAGAGTATCCACGAACAACTTTTATGAGCTATGCCAATCAAAGTACTGCGGTAGGCAATAAGTTTGAGAACAGTAAATGGTATCAACTGCTTAACGGCACCTGGAAGTTCTACTTTGTAGAAGGTTATAAACAGCTGCCTGCCAACATTACCGATCCGGCCACCGATGCCTCGAAATGGGCCGATATAAAAGTGCCCGGCAACTGGGAGGTGCAAGGGTTTGGAACAGCTATTTACACCAATCATGGCTACGAGTTTAAGCCCCGTAACCCGCAACCACCACTGCTTCCCGAGATGAATCCCGTGGGTGTGTATCGTAGGGATATCAACATCCCCGCCGATTGGACCGATCGTGATATTTACCTGAATATTGGCGGTGCAAAATCGGGCGTTTATGTATATATCAATGGTAAAGAGGTTGGTTATAGCGAAGATTCAAAGAATCCTGCCGAGTTCCTAATTAATAAATATGTGAAAGCCGGTAATAACACTCTTACCATTAAAATTTTTAGATGGAGCACCGGTTCATATCTTGAGTGTCAGGACTTTTTCCGTATTTCAGGCATTGAGCGCGATGTTTATCTGTGGTCGCAACCCCGTACGTCAATCAATGATTTCAGGGTGATATCTACCCTCGACGATAATTACAAAACCGGTATTTTTGCCCTCGATGTAGAGGTTAAAAACTCGCTGTCAACCAGTGCCGATGCCGATATCGCCTATCAGATTGTTGATGCTGCCGGAAAAGTGGTTGCTAAAAGCAGTCAGAAGGTTACCGTGCCTGCCAATGCCACTCCTAAACGCCGCACAACAGGTGAGAAAGCCGGCGAAGAGACTATGGCTGTAGCATCATTTAAGGCCGAGCTGCCTAATGTTGCCACATGGACTTCGGAACATCCCAATCTTTATAAGCTTTATATATCTGTAAGTCAGAATGGAGCAGTAACTGAAGTGGTGCCTTTTAACCTTGGTTTCCGCCGAATAGAGATTAAGGAGATTGACCAAAAAGCCGAAAATGGTAAAAATTATACTGTTTTTATGGTTAATGGTCAGCCTATTAAATTGAAAGGTGTAAATATTCATGAAACCAATCCTAAAACTGGTCACTATGTGCCCGAAGAGCTTATGCGTAAGGACTTTGAGTTGATGAAGTTGAATAACCTTAATACTGTGCGCCTTGCACACTATCCGCAGTCGCGTCGTTTCTATGAGCTATGTGATGAGTATGGTCTTTATGTTTATGATGAGGCCAATATTGAGTCACATGGTATGTATTATGGTCTCGAGAAGGGGCGTTCGCTAGGTAATAACCTCGACTGGACAAATGCGCATATCGATAGAACCATAAATATGTATGAGCGCAACAAGAACCACCCTTCGGTAACTATTTGGTCGCTTGGCAATGAAGCCGGTAATGGTTATAACTTCTATCAGACTTATCTTTGGGTGAAAAATGCCGATAAGAACCTGATGAACAGGCCTGTATGTTATGAGCGTGCATTGTGGGAGTGGAATACCGATATGTATGTTCCGCAATATCCATCGGCCGAATGGCTTGGAAGCATTGGTAAGAAAGGCTCCGACCGTCCTATTGTTCCTTCGGAGTATTCGCACGCTATGGGTAACTCCAACGGTAACCTTTGGGACCAGTGGCGCGAGATTTACAAGTATCCCAACCTGCAAGGTGGATATATCTGGGACTGGGTTGACCAGGGAATATGGATTGAGAAAGATGGCGGTTATTGGGGGTATGGCGGCTCATTTGGTGTTGATATGCCATCGGACGGTAACTTTGTGTGTAACGGAATTGTGAATCCCGACCGTAATCCGCATCCATCAATGGCCGAAGTAAAGTATGCTTATCAAAACGTGGGCTTTGAAGCTGAAGATATTTCAATAGGTAAAATTAAGGTGACTAACCGTTTCTATTTCAGTAATTTATCTGATTATAAGGTGAGTTATACCATCACTAATGTGGGTAAGGTTGTGAAATCGGGAGTGCTAAATCTTAATCTTTCACCTCAGGCATCGCAGGTTGTAACCATTCCTGTGCAAGGCTTGAAAGCCAATGCAGGCGATGAGTACTTCGTTAATATGAAGGTTTACAGCAAAAAAGCAGAGCTTCTTGTTCCTGCCGGCCATTTGGTTGCCCAAGACCAGTTCCGACTACCGCTGGATGCTAAAACTACCAACTATAAAGCTACGGGAGCAGAACTTACCACATCTGAAAATGGAGGTAAATATAGTGTGGCATCATCAAAAGTAAATTTTGTGTTTGATAAAGCTTCAGGACTTGTAACTTCCTATAAAGTTGATGGTATCGAGTATTTTGCCGATGGATTTGGTATTCAGCCCAACTTCTGGCGTGCTCCCAACGATAACGACTATGGCAATGGTGCACCTAAACGTCTGCAAATATGGAAACAGAGCAGCAAAAACTTCAATGTTGCAGGTGTTGAAATGACGAAAGAGGGCAAAAATGTGGTTATGAAAGTTGATTATCTGCTTGCTGCCGGAAATATTTACACCATTAATTATACCATCTATCCGACAGGTGTGGTTAATGTGGCTGCACATTTCCAAAGCACAAGCCGTGAGGCCGAGAAGACTGAAGTGTCAGAATCTACACGTCTTGCAACATTCTCGCCCGAGGTGAAGAAGGCTCGTGAAGAGGCTGATAAACTCAATGTGCCGCGTATCGGTGTTCGATTTAGAATTCCTGCATCTATGGAGAGCGTGACTTACTATGGCCGTGGCGATAAAGAGAACCATATCGACCGTAATGCAGGCTCGTTTGTGGATGTTTACTCAACTACTGCTTCGGATATGTACTTCCCATACGTGCGTCCGCAGGAGAATGGGCACCGCACCGACACCCGCTGGTTTACGCTAACTGCCGGAAATGGCAAAGGACTGATGGTGAAGGCTGCAACAACAGTAGGCTTCAACGCATTGCGCAACTCGGTGGAGGATTTCGATGGCGAAGAGTCGCAGAATGATTATCAGTGGAATAACTTCACACCCGAGGAGATTGCCAACAAAAACCCTGAAGCCGCCAAGAATGTGAAGCCTAAGCAGACACATATCAACGATATCAAACCGCGTAATTTTGTGGAGGTATGTGTGGATATGAAGCAGCAGGGCGTGGCAGGTTACAATAGCTGGGGCGCCCGTCCGGAACCCGGTTATGTGATTCCTGCAAATCAGGATTACTCATGGAGTTTCACACTTATACCTGTATCGTCAGCCGGTGAGGCTAATAAATACAAAGGTGTAAAATTCTGATACTAAATGTATTAGCAACCACGGTCTTCAGACCGTGGGGTGTGCGATAACGTGAATAGGCTTTAGCCATGAATTTTGATGTTTTTGGCTAAAGCCCACGAGTTGCAGTATCTTGTAGTCCCTGCCTTGAAAGGCGGGGCTACTTATATGTTAGTTTCTGAAAGTTGTGGAAGTATTGGGCGAATAGCGTGTGTGACCTGTGAAAATCGATGATAATTTGGGAAATAGTAAAAAAATCTTAAAAAAATTAAGTCTTTTTAGTTTTTCAATGAAAAAATTATATATCTTTAACACGAAAAGCTAAATCGCCTTTCCCTTAATTCAGATAAATCCAGATGAGAAAAGAGGCTTCAACACTGTTGAGCCTCTTTTCTTATTT
>CAZWOA010000142.1:0-5527 GCA_964635545.1 uncultured Marinilabiliaceae bacterium | reverse complement strand
TATCTTTTCGTTTCTTTATGCTCAACCCTTTTTCGGTAAAGCGGGTGCAAAGATAAGAAACAATTTTCGAAAAACAAAACTCAACAATAAAAAAATTGAATATTTTTTTCTCACTATTTCTTATGGCATTTACACCATTTTTTGAAACCGCTTCTTTCTTTTAAAAAGCGAAGGCAAAGATAAAATATTTCTACTTTATCTTCCAAATGTTAGAGTCATTTTTTTACGATAAATATTCAAAAAACGACCCTAAAATAGTTACTCTGCTGATTCAGAGGTAGCTTCGTCGGCTTCAGTTTTCATCTCTTCTGCATCGGCAGTATTAATTAGATCTTTCGACACCAATAGGTTATACCATGTAAGCACCTTTTTTATATCAGAAACATAAACCCTCTCCTTATCAAAATCGGGAAGATACATTTCGAAGGTTGTCTTCAATTGAGCTGCAGAGAGCTGCAAATCGATAGGCTGGCCATTGTTTTTTTCAAAAATAGCACTAAACACTTCGGCAAGCTTAACATCACCCTCATAGGTATATATAGAGATATCTTCAAGCGCACTCACACGCGAAGATGAGTATGCAGGGAATCGCTTACCATCAATCAATGACTCTACAATAATAGAGTTTTTAGTTTGAGATACTAGTTTGAACAATCCACTCTGTCCGCTAATAGATAATATTCCTTTCAACATTGTTATTCATTTTAGTTCGCCACAAAAATATAACTATTACAAAAAGAGACAAAAGAAATTAACACTACCGCAACAATTTTTATTTCAAATCATTATATTACACTGACAATCAATGATAAATTAATTTATGCCACGTTTCTTTTTCAGTTTTTCATAAGCTTCATTCACTTTCTGGAATTTTTCGTTGGCTGTTTTCTGAAACTCTGGTCCTAAGTGCAGCACCTTATCGGGGTGATATCTCATTGCCATTTTCCGATATGCTTTTTTAATCTCATCATTGGTAGCAGATGGCTCTATTTCAAGCACTTTATATGCGGCATCGCTGCTATCGACAAACATATTCTGTATAGAAGTAATATCGGCCGATGAGATGCCCATGGCATATGCAATCTGCAGAATAACCTTCACCTCATCATCGCTCAGATTGCCATCGGCCAAGCCCAGATTGAACAACATATGAAGAAGCTCTAAACGCGACGAATAATCGAGATTGACACGGATTTGTAACGCAACATCATGGATAGGAATATCCTGCTTAATAATATCACGAAGTGCAAGCACAGCCTGTGCAGCACGCTCTTCACCAAGTGTTTGGCGCAAGTTTAGCTTAACAAAATCCAATTCTGACCGAAGAATTTTACCATCAGCCTTCATTACAGCAGCAAAAAGCACAAGAAGGGCAGCAATAAAGCCATTCTGATCCTGTCGATGATCGGATGTGCGAATGGTTTCACTTTCGGTTTTAATCATTTTACTGAATATAACCCCTAAAACAGCCCCGATAGGGCCTCCAAGCCACCATCCAATACCGGCGCCAAACAAAGTTTTTAATATACTCATATCTGTATCATCTCATTATGAATATTCAACACTTGCGAAATAACCAAGTGGTTATCATCACAATAAACCACAAAATCGGCAAATTGCAGTTTCTCTTTATCACTCATTTGATTTTTTATTCTATCCCTTACCTGCTCCTCTCCCATCCTGTCACGTCGCATAACCCTTGCTATACGCACATCTTCGGGAGCAACAACAAGCACCAATTTATCAACACTTTTATAACCGCCATTCTCTATAAGTATGGCGGCCTCTTTTATAACATACGGATATTGGCTATGCTGATGTGCCCACGCTGTAAAATCCTCATAAACAACAGGATGGATAATAGAATTAACCTTTTGAAGCAGCTCTTTATCATTAAAAATAATGGATGCCAAACGAGGCCGGTCTAATTTACCATCACCATATATATCATCACCAAAAAGAGTTTTTAGTCCGTTGACAATAACCCGATTATTATCCGACAGCCATTTACCACGGCCATCAGCATTGTAAACCGGCACACCAAGCGATGCAAATACACGGCTAATTGTTGTTTTCCCGCTTCCTATACCTCCGGTTAGTCCAACGATTTTCATCAATATCTGTTTTTTTCTATTAGATACTCTACAAAAATAGGCGAATAGGTCATATTTAAAATATCGGCAGGCGTTTTTTCAATTTTAACCTTCAGTTTATCTGTTGTTAGTCCTTTGGTATCATTATAATCAACAATAGCAGCAAAATCAGACGGGCCGACATCATTATACCTGCTCAAGCCCACAAGAAAATTCACTTTAATGGTTGACGGAAACGATTTAAACTCACTATTTTCGGGCATATTAATGGCAAAAACAGGCACCATTACACTCTTTTCGGTAAACGATTCTACCGGCACCCTAACCTCAACTACACCGGGAGTGGCAATTACTCCACTTGATGTATCAATATTTACTATTCTCACCAGCGAGTCCTTCACCCCTTTCTCTTCAATTGCAACTGTAGATATCCACCTCATAGTATCTATTAATGATGCTGCTCCCATAACAATAACCGAATCGGGAATTACAGAGTGGTTAGACGAACGGATATATTGCTTCTCGAAAGATAGTCTCAGCAGCGGTTTAACAGGTAACTTCCTGGTACGACGTGGCCTGAGCGAGATATGCACGGTATCGGCAATAACATCAATCAATTCGGCACTACCGCTAATTTTTGCCGAAAGCTGTCGAGCATATTGCTTAGGAATAAAAAATACACCAAAATCAGCACCCTTTTTATAGGGCATCAATTGATCAACATTAATTTCGATAGGATCAAAAAAATCTTTCTGTCTATACTTTAGTAACTGGAAACCCTCTGCTTTTAAATCAACCGATATGCGAACAGGAAGCTCATTGGCAGCCATCATATCACTTGGGAAGTGAGAGTACACAACAGGTATATCAACCGCCGACACATACTCATTACGCAGTGCGTTAAGAAACCAAAAACACACCGACAGAAACAGAAAAACCAAAAACACGGGGAAATCCCTACTTTTGATAATCCTACGAAGAAACAGTTTAATTTTATGCAATTTAGCCATAATAAAAAAGCCATTAATTCACAAATGTAATTAATGGCTCTCTATAAATAAAGAAAAAAGCATCATTTTGATTGAGCATCGCTCATATCCATAACAATACCGCCTTTATCAAATTCAATTTTAACACCTTCGGCAACCTCAAGTACCACACGATTCTCTTTTACCTCGGCAATTTTACCGTACATACCGCCGGTAGTAATTACTCTATCGCCTTTTTTAAGACCTTCGCGATATTTACGCAACTCCTTTTGGCGTTTCATCTGTGGGCGTATCATAAAGAAATAGAACACCACGATGATAAGTAGAAACGGAAGGAAAGACATAAGGCCTCCCGGTTGTGCTGCTGGTGCATTTAAGAATAAATTCATATTTATGTTATTTATATTGTTAATAATTAGATACTACATTAGTTGTAAAACTCAACTGAACCGCTCCCGAGGGATCGTTGGAGTAAACAGTGATACTTTTATACTGCTTACCCGAGAAGCCAGAGCTATCGAAAATAACTTCCACAACTCCTTTTTCGCCTGGCAGAATTGCATTTTTAGGATAATTAACCTGAGTACAACCACACCCTTTCTGGACATCATTAATGATTAATGGTGCATCTCCATTATTGGTAAATTTATATGTAATCCCAACCACATCATCCTGCTTAATATCATTAAACGATTGCTGTTTTGTTTCAAACTCCATTTTGGGTTCCCCATCAATATCGGTGCCTTTAACTTTGTTATTGCTGATATTGCAACCGGCAAACAACAACAGTCCTATATTCAATAAGATAAAGAAACTAAACCTGATCATCATTTACATATTAATGGGCTTAAGAATTTTCTTTTCACTCACCCAGTTTTCCACTATTTTATCAAGAATACCATTTATAAAATTACCACTCTTGGCAGTGGAATAGTGTTTTGCAATTTCGATATACTCATTAAGAGTTACATTAACCGGAATTTCGGGGAATTCAATTATCTCGGCCAGTGCAATTTGCATAAGTACTATATCGATAAATGCCACCCTGTCGAAGTCCCAGTTCTTGGTGTATTGCTTAATCAGTTCTTGCGACTCATCATGTGTAAGAATACTTTTTCTAAACAACTTCTGCACGAACTCCTCATCATCCTCATCTTTAAATTCAGGCATCAGTTCGGCATCATCACCAGTGGTTGCTTCAAAGGTTTTAAGAGTTTTAATTACCATGCTAACAACAAACTCAGCCTCATCATTCCAGTATATGCTCTGCTCCTCATACACATTATACAAATCTTGAAAAGGAGCAATAACCTTCTCTACAAGCTTGACAATAAACTTCTTATCAGTCTCAAAGCTTGATATTTCAAGATCCATATACTCTCTATAGAGTTGTGACGAACTTACCTCTTGAAACAGATTTTTAATTACATCCTGATAGTTAACCCACGACAGCCCGGTACGCTTTATATAATCCAAAAGCATAGCGTTATTGTCAAGTTGAATAAGCAACTTATTGTCAACAAAACGGGTATTGGGGTTCAAATCTTCTTCGGTAGGACGGAGTTTTGCTTTACCATTTTCAATGCGTTTAATGGCATAATTGCGTAACTCGGTTAAAAGAAGAAGTTGTGCATGATAAAGTTCATGCGACTTGGAGATGCTGTGGAATAACTCTTTCTCGGCCTTATTCAGGGTACTTTCGCCTTTCTGATAATAGGCGTAAACTACTTGCATCACTTTTACTCTAAGCAATCTTCTACTTAACATCTCAAAAGAACATTTTATAAAATTAGATTACAAAAGTAAGGATTTTTTTTGGTGGAACAATATAAGTGTAATTTTAATTTCAAAATAACTATCAATTACCATTTTAAAAAACCTATCAATTTAACAAAAAGTTAGATTAATAAAAACAAATGTTAAAAATATCTCAAGAAAAATTTGTTTATAATAAAATATTCACCATTTTTGGCAATACAACTTGACACCTAAAATACAATCGAAATGGAAGGATTCAACAAAGACGACATTGAAAGAACAGACAAGGACGAGATTTTCTCTAAAGTGGTAAGAGCAGGTAAAAGAACCTATTTTTTCGACGTTAAAAGAACCAGAAGGAATGAGAATTACTTAACAATAACGGAAAGCAAAAAACGTTTTTTGAATAATGGTGATTTTCATTTTGAAAAACACAAAATTTTCCTTTACAAAGAAGATTTCGAAAAATTTGCTGAAGGGCTGGCTGAAATAATAGATTATATAAAAGCAGAGCAGCCCGAACTTACTGATACGGAGACATATGAGACAGCACAAGCAGAAATATCGACCTATCTGAATGTTGATTTTGACGATATTTAAAAAAAGCACCTTAGGGTGCTTTTTTTATTAATCATATTTTCCGGTTTTATCTTCAATAGTAACAACCCCGCCTTTATTGGATTGAAT
>CAZWOA010000141.1:0-5654 GCA_964635545.1 uncultured Marinilabiliaceae bacterium | reverse complement strand
ATACGACCCTATAGCCACATTAAAAGGATTATCATCCCGGTGATAGGGACGCCAGTTATAGGTAAGCCCAAATCCTATTCGATACATCAATGCAGAACGTTGCCAACGGTGAAACGGAGCATTATAAAATCCATAAAGAGCGTTGGGATAGCCTATTTCGCTACCATCGCGGAAACGCGCAGTGTAAAAAGCTACTCCAAAACTAGGAAAATTATGAAGGTGTTCCCAATCAGCCTGACCGGAAGTCTGCTTACCATAACCGATAGAAAACGACTGGTAGGAGTCGATCTTACTCTCATTACTATTATGTCCGTTTACAAAATCATTAGTGTTAAGCACTGCCCCATCATTATATTTAATCATGAAAAAAGTATGTCGCATTTTATGCAACACACTATCCAAACGCTGAGCATCAATATTTTGTGAAGTAAAAAATAATGACAACAGTAATGTAACAGATATTCTCATAAACGATTTAAAAAAACCTACTAAAAACACAAAAGCTCATTCAAAGTAATATTATAGAGGTTGACAAAAGTAGCATATTAAAAGATTAGAAAAAGGTAAAAAGTAAATTTTAATATTTTTTAGTTAGATGTTCAATTAATAAAAAAGGCCGACTGAACCAGCCGACCTTAATTTTATTCAATATGTGATACCAGAATTAAATAACGCTGGCAATTTTATCACTTTGATATTTACCTGCTTTAAGTTTCTCTTGTACTTCACGGAAAGCTTTAATTGTATAATCCACATCCTCCATTGTATGAACGGCAGTAGGGATTAAACGAAGCATAATCTGTCCTTTAGGTATTACAGGATATACAACTATTGAGCAGAATATATTATAATTCTCGCGAAGATCCATAATCAACATGGTAGCTTCAGGTACTGATCCTTCAAGAAATACCGGAGTAACTGGTGATGCTGTGCGTCCTGTGTTGAAACCTGCATCTTGAAGACCTTTTTGAAGTGCATACACTATATTCCAAAGGTTATCTTTAAGCTCGGGTTTAGTGCGTAGCAGTTCCAGACGTTTCAAAGCACCAATAACCATAGGCATTGGAAGAGACTTAGCAAAAATCTGTGAACGCATGTTATAACGAAGGAAATTAACAACCTCTTCGTCACCGGCTACAAAACCACCGATACCAGCCATTGACTTAGCGAAAGTAGCAAACAAAACATCAATTTTGTCGGTAACTCCAAAATGCTCGGCAACACCGGCACCAGTTTTACCCATTGTACCAAAACCATGAGCATCATCAACAAGGATACGGAAGTTGAACTCTTTTTTAAGTTCTACTATTTTATCGAGTGCACCAAGGTCACCGGCCATACCGAACACTCCTTCTGTGATTACAAGAACTCCACCGTTTTGTTTTTCGGCAAGTTTAGTAGCACGCTCAAGTTGTTTGCGTAGGTTATCGATATCATTGTGTGGATATACATAACGTTTACCCATGTGTAGTCTCAATCCGTCGAGAATACAAGCGTGCGACTCAGAGTCATACACAATCACATCGTTACGTCCGCAAAGAGTATCGATTATAGATACCATTCCTTGATATCCGAAGTTAAGAAGATATGCATCTTGTTTTCCAACGAAATCGGCAAGAGCAGCTTCTAGCTCCTCATGTTTACTGGTTTGTCCCGACATCATTCGGGCACCCATTGGGTAAGCAAGTCCGTACTCTGCAGAGGCTTCAGCATCTGCACGACGTACTTCGGGATGGTTGGCAAGGCCTAGGTAGTTGTTCAAACTCCAGTTAAGCACCTCTTTGCCCCTAAATTTCATTTTAGGACCGATTTCACCTTCCAGTTTGGGAAACATAAAATAACCATGCGCTTCTTTGCCATACTGACCAAGAGGCCCCATGCTCTGTTTTATCTTATCAAATATGTCCACAATGTTGAGTTTTTAAATTTTAGGTGCAAATGTAATACTTTTAATCCGTTCTTTGCCGAAAAAGCTGAAAAATTATTCTTCAGTAGCAGTCAACCAAATTAATTCAGAGAGAATAATTAATAGAAAAAGATAAACTTTGCATACATTTTTGCCTACTACAAAATGAAATATTATCTTTGCATGATTGACAAATCGTCAAATCACACAACAAACAACTGATTATCAAGAAACAACAACATTTAAACATGGTTTTGAGAACAGTAATAAAATATAGCTTTGTATTGTTATTGACAATATCTACTATTTCGTGCAGCAATTATCAAAAACTGCTTAAGTCGCTCGACTACGAACAATGGTATGAAAAAGGTATAGAATACTACAACAAAGAAGACTATATGAGGGCAGCCACACTCTTGGGGCAGCTTACATCAATATACAGAGGCACCGACCGTGCCGAGACTGTGCTTGTAACCTATGCCAACTCACTTTATGGGCTTAAGGATTACACCATGGCAGGACACTATTACAGAGAGTATGTAAAAACCTATCCCAATGGTGATAAGTCGGAGGAGTGCCAATTTATGAGTGCCTACTGCTACTATAAAGAGTCGCCCAAACCAAGGCTCGACCAAACAAGCACAGAGCAGGCCATTAGTGAGTTTCAGCTATTTATAAACCTGCACCCCAATAGTGCGCGTGTGGCAGAAGCAACAACTTTAATGGACGAAATGCGCGATAAACTGGTATATAAATCATACTTGAACGCAAAACTATATTACGACCTTGGAACCTATATGGGCAATAACTATTTGAGTGCTGTAATTGCAGCTCAAAACAGCCTGAGGGAGTTTCCCGATACAAAATACCGCGAAGAGCTTAGCTACCTGATACTTGATGCCAAATACATACAGGCAATCAATAGTATTGAAGAGAAGCAGGCCGAACGTTATAGAGATGCAATAGACGAATATTATGCATTCTATAATGAGTTTCCTGATAGTAAGTATATCAAAAAAGCAAGTAAGATACTTGAAACATCAGAGAAAGAGTTGAAGAAAATAAAAGAGACAGAGGATAATTAATTTAACATTGATATGTCAACAGACTACAAAAAGAGTACAGCACCGGTAAACACCATTACTTGGAATACCGCAGAATTATCGGAAGATACAGGTAACGTATATCAGTCAACCATCATCATGGCTAAACGTGCCAACCAGATTAGTGTTGACCTGAAAGAAGAACTAAGCAAAAAACTACAGGAGTTTGCATCCTACACCGATAACCTTGAAGAGGTATTTGAGAATCGCGAACAGATTGAAATTTCACGCTTTTATGAGCGTTTGCCAAAACCTGTTAGCATTGCCGCACAAGAGTTCTCGGAAAATAAAGTTTATTACAGGATGCCGGAATCGGCTCCCGAAGAGTAACAGAAACACTGTACTTATAAATGGTATATCAAAAAGATAAAAGAGAACTTCTTTTATCTTTTTGTGTTTAGTATTATAACGGCAAGAGCTAATTGAAACATTCGATATTGACAAGATGTTGAAAGGTAAAAAGATTATACTTGGTATCACAGGTAGCATTGCAGCCTACAAAGCCGCCTACCTGCTGCGAGGATTAATTAAAGAGGGAGCAGAAGTGCAGGTGATAATGACGCCGGCATCAAAAAACTTCATAACTCCAGTAACCATGGCAGCTCTATCGGGCAAACCGGTATTGGGAAGCTTCTTCGAGAGCAGTGACGGCTCATGGCATAGCCATGTGGATTTGGGCATATGGGCCGATTTAATGCTTATAGCACCCGCATCGGCCAATTCGATGGGCAAAATGGTAACTGGCGTAGCCGATAATCTTCTTATTACCACCTACCTGTCGGCAAAATGCCCGGTGATGATAGCCCCAGCAATGGACCTGGATATGTATCGCCATCCATCAACAAAAACCAATATCGACAAACTGATTGAGTACGGCGCAACGATTGTGGAGCCTGCCAGTGGTGAATTGGCCAGCGGCCTGATAGGTAAAGGACGCATGGAAGAGCCCGAGAGAATCGTTGAGATAGTGAAGGGTTTTTTCAGCAACCTCAACAATCAATCGCCACTTAAAGGCAAAAAAATATTAATCACTGCCGGTCCGACTTACGAAAAGATTGATCCTGTGCGTTTTATAGGCAACTACTCATCTGGCAAGATGGGATATGCTATAGCCGAAGAGCTGGCCATACGTGGTGCTAAAGTAGTGCTGGTATCGGGTCCGGTGCAGATTAAAACTAAGAACAAATCGATAGAGGTTATAAAAACCGAGAGTGCCAGGCAGATGTACCAGGCATGTATGGAGCACTTCAACCAATGCGACGGAGCAGTGATGGCTGCCGCAGTGGCCGATTACACACTGACTGAAACCAGCCCTCAAAAATTAAAACGCAAAGGCGACGACCTTACAATAACTCTGAAGCCAACAAAAGATATTGCTGCCGAATTGGGGAAAATAAAAGGTAAGAATCAGTTTCTTGCAGGTTTTGCACTCGAAACCAACGATGCCGAAAACAATGCACTGTTGAAACTCGAGAAAAAGAACCTCGACTTTATTGTGCTCAACTCATTGGAGAATGAGGGTGCAGGATTCATGACCGACACCAACATAATTACCATCATCGACAGGCACAATAACAAGGTTAACTATCCGTTGAAAGATAAGCGGGAAGTGGCAGCCGACATTGCCGACAAAATCGAGCAATTTATTGTCTGACAACCACAATCGCACATCTGTAACAAGCAAAGAAAACAACATAAGCGATGCGCAACATATTAGTTATACTATTTCTGATGATTGCAGTACTGGCTCCCGCACAGGAGTTTCAGTGCAGCGTTCAGGTAATGTCACCATCGGTGCAGGGTACCAATAAAAAAGTGTTTGAAACCCTTCAAAAGGCACTCACCGAATTTATGAATACCCAACGATGGACCGACCACCAATTCACTGCCCGTGAGAGGATTGAGTGTAATTTCATGTTCAACATCAGCGATATGGTATCGACCGATGATTTTAAGGGAACCTTGCAGATTCAGGCACGCCGACCGGTGTACAACAGCACCTATTACAGCACGCTGCTCAACCTGCAGGATAACGACATCACATTCAGATATGTAGAAGATCAACCGTTGATATTCAATATCAACAACTTCGACAATAATCTGATCGCTATTATGGCTTACTACGCATATATAATACTTGCGGTTGATTACGACTCGTTTGCACCCAACGGAGGCTCAGAGTTTTACAAAAAAGCAGAGCAGATTTCCAACCGTGCACAGAGTCGTGCCGATAAAGGCTGGAAATCGTATGAAGGACAGCGCAACCGCTACTGGCTTGTTGAAAACGCACTGAATGAGGTGCATCGCCCGCTGCGCCAGGCACTATACACCTATCATCGCAAAGGGATGGATGCAATGTGGGATAAGCCCGAGAACGCCCGCCAGCAGATATATCAAGCGCTTGAAGGGTTGCGCAAAGTGCAAAGACAGACGCCAAGCTCATATTTTATGGCGCTATTTTTCACTGCCAAAGCCGATGAACTAATCAACCTATATTCTGAAGCCTTTTCGATGGAAAAAGGTAAGGCAGCCGACCTGCTTCAAGAGATAGACCCGGCCAACACCGATAAATATTCAAATTTAAAATCAGGAAAATAAGAAGTTATGCTTCGAAAAATATCTATTCGCAACTACGCATTAATAGA
>CAZWOA010000140.1:0-5794 GCA_964635545.1 uncultured Marinilabiliaceae bacterium | reverse complement strand
AGAGCAACAGCCTTCTAAGCTGTGGGTCGTGGGTTCGAATCCCGCCGGGATCACTAAAAGGTTTCAAAACCTAATAAAAAGCCTCAAAATCGTTTGATTTTGAGGCTTTTCTTGTTTTTTAAGCTCAATTCGAATCAATTTTAATCAATTTTAATCAATATTCTCGTGAGTGATTCGGTGAGTGATTTTAAATTCGTAAAATCACTCACAGGATTTTTAAAAATATCGCTCTAACTTGCTGGGTATAAATTAATTATAAGCATGAAATCCATTTTGAAAATGGCCTGTTTCAATAGCGTTAAACCACCTTGCATTTTAGATGAAAATGATTCTTTGATATGGTTTTTTTTTGCTATATTCACTCTCGACTTTACAGACAATCTATTGATTGGTTTTTGGTTTACTGTGATTTGGTTTTTTGATTCGATTTAGTTCGATTTGATGCGGTTTGACAACGAAAAACAACGGTTTTTCAACTCTTTTCAATTGTCAAATTCAAACTTACTTTATCATGAACACTGCATCTCAATCATTTGGCGTGAGTTTCGTATTAAGAAACAATACCAAAAATGAAACTAATGCTATTGTATTTGCCCGAGTTACTGTTAACGGCCAAGTTAGCGAATTCTCTTTGAAGAGAAGAATAAATTCATCCAACTGGAACAACCTAAAAGGTTTTGCTAAAGGCTCTAAACCTGAAGCCATATCGGTTAACGAGTTCCTTAATAAAGTCAAAATTAGACTATATGAGTGCCGGGAAAAGTTGTTATTG
Organism: uncultured Marinilabiliaceae bacterium; assembly: GCA_964635545.1. Classification (GTDB taxonomy): domain Bacteria; phylum Bacteroidota; class Bacteroidia; order Bacteroidales; family Marinilabiliaceae; genus JAGPIS01. The sequence goes on along the minus strand of CAZWOA010000140.1, from coordinate 5,022 downwards.
AAAAATGACTTCATCTCACCGCTGGCAATAAAATGTATGTTCCTAAATGGATCAGAATCAGGCAAATTAATGTCACATCTTTTTACATACCACGAACAGGTAGCTTCCAAACTACTAACTGAAGGAACCAGAAAACACTTTGTGACGACCCAAAAATATTTTTTTGATTTTCTGATAGAACATAAGAAGGTGGAAGATATATTAATCAATAGTGTTGATTATAAGTTTATACTCGACTTTGAAATATTTCTTCGTTCAAAAAATGGCAACAATCCATTATCTCCAATGTGTAACAACACAGTAATGAAACATCTGAGCCGAACAAGAAAGTTGTTGAACTTAGCTATGAAACTTAATTGGTTAGAAAAAAATCCGTTTACATCTTTCAAACTTAGCTACAATCCTTCAAAGGTAACATTTATTTCAGAGCCGGATTTGCAACTACTGGAAAGAAAACAGTTAGGAGTTGATAGATTAAGCTTTGTACGCGATATTTTTGTGTTTAGTTGTTACACCGGAATTTCATTCACTGATATAGTAAATCTAACTCCGGATAATATAATTTTGGGGATTGATGGATATAAGTGGCTATCATTCAAAAGACAAAAAACTTCTATACAGGTTAAGGTTCCTTTGTTCACCAAGGCTTCTGAATTATTGGGTAAATATGCCAATCATCCTATTGCATTGCACAAAGGAACATGTTTCCCTATGTTTTCAAATCAGAAAACCAATGGATATCTTAAGGAAATAGCCGACCTCTGTGGGTTTAATTATAATCTTACCTTCCATATGGCACGGCACACTTTCGCCACTACAATTGCACTTTCCAATGGATTACCTCTCGAAACGGTCAGCAAACTTTTAGGTCACTCAAAAATTACAACAACTCAAATTTATGCAAAAGTAATGGAAGATAAGATTAGTAAGGATGTTGCAGAATTGAGAACCAAAATAGATAAAGTTAATCATAATATAGACGTTCTAAATTTCAAATAATATTATATATTTGAAGGTCTTTGGATATAAATGTTATGTCCATAGGGTATTTTAACCTAACCTTTAAGTTTATGATTACTACTCTTTCTACTTTAGAAAAATGTGTTGATTATTTATCAAAGGATAAGATTAACAGCCTTAACACTCAGAAGATTAATAAATCAATTTGGTGTTTTAAACAAGAATTAAGAAGTTATACGGTTTGCAATATCAATAATAAAGATATTGCAAACCTTATTTCGGTATCGATAATAGATCTGATTAATTTCAGAATCGCAATAACCGAAACTATCAGAATAAAAAAACAACAAAAACAGCTATTCCCTAATCAATTAAGAGATAATATTATTACATATCTTCAAGAAGAGTTTGATAAGCTTTTAGAATACATACATCAAAACTATCTGAATTACTTAAATCAAAATGTTGAAGCACCTCTTTATCTTAAAGAAAGGGTTGCACTGGCCACATCTGAAAATTTGAAGAAGATGGCTGCAAAAATGAAACGAAGAAATATTTCTGAAGATTTGATTATTTGTGTTCTTGCTCCTTTTAGAGAGTTATTAAATTCCAACCGTCATCACTCTTTTGTTAGATTGTCGTTTTTAGAAAAACTTCTCAATAAACTTGTTGAACTTTTGGAGAATACAAGTAATTCAACACAAAATATCGACTTAATACTATCTAAACTCTTAATCGAATATAATTTCAATCGCTCTTCTTTTATAAATATTACTATAAACCAAATTTCTGAAATGGAGGAAAATACTCCTCTCATTAAAGAAAAAATAGCTCAATTTGAAAAGCTATTATTCTTCATTAAGCAAACTACAATATCTTGTTATCCTGGATATGCGCCAAATAGAATTCCTGTAAGGCAATTTCTTTCTGAATTTTTAGAGGACAAAATTGACAGACTTTATAAGAAAGGCAATCAACATCTCGAATTCTCCCAACAGGGCAGTCAGAAATTAGAAAAAATTCGATTAAATATGGAATTTTCACAATTTTCAACTCTGTTTGGACTGCTAAAGAAACAAAATCTTTTCAAAGATAGGTCTAAAGACCTCTTGGAGAAATTATCACTTGTATTTGAGCCAAAATCAGAAAATGACATAAAGGTGTCTTCACTGCGCACTGCAATCTACAATTACTCCCCGGAATCATTGGAGTTTGCTAAGAAAGTTATAATTAATGTTCTGAACGATATTAACGATGAAGAGAGGAAAAAATGATAGTTTTTGAACTTTGCAATTTTTTGCAAAGTCAGGTTTGAAACATAAAACATTGATTATTCTAATGTTACGTAATAGTGAATTCTCACTTTAAAAAATAATTTTTCTCTATAACCTAAAACTGCAAAGGAATACAACGAATTTGTCAAAATTTGCAAAATTGATTTCCCTTTGTCCTGCCATAATTTCGACTTGTCAAACCAAATCAAATTGATATGTCGAATCAACCAGTCACACAATCTGAACTTCAGGAAATGTTTAATCAATTCCTGGTCCTGTTTGAGAAAATGCTGTCAGAGAAATTAGCAGCTCAAAAGTCCCTTGATTGGGTAAGACCTAAAGTTGCTGCTAATCTTATGAATGTATCTCAAGGAACGCTAAAGAAAAGACAGTTACAACACTCAATCCCTTATTCTGATCTCAATCCGGGAATCTATTACAAAATAGACGACTTGAATAACCTATTTGAGAGAAACAGAGTGGAACCAATTAATCAAGATAATTGGCTCGATGATATTTCTAAAAAAATATGAGTTATGAACGATGCTCCTCAAACAGTAAATTATATCACTCACCTGAATACAGTTTTTGAACTATTCGATAAGGATGAGCGGATTACTGTTTTTCATTCTGCCCTATATACGGCACTGTTCCGTGTATGGAATATTAGTCACTTCAGAGAAACATTATTCATCAATCGAACCACATTAATGGAACTGTCTAAAATACGATCCACAAAAACTTATACAAAAACCATTGGCGAACTTAAAGAGTGGAGATATTTGGACTACACCCCTGCAAAAGGAAATTTGGCTGCATCAAAAATTCAAATGTTTACTTATGCTGAAATAAGTAAACATTTGATGACCCCCTTATATAAACATATAAACAGTAATCAAAAAATATATATAGGGCAAAAAAATATTTTTGATTTCGAAGATGATAATGTTTCTACCCCAAATTCCCAAAATCATGATTTGCAAATTGCAGAAAACGACTCTTCTCAAGTTTCAATATCCCCACCATTGGAACATGTAAAAATCTATTTCAATGAAAAGGGCGCTAGTGAGCTTGAAGCAGAAAAGTTCTTCAACTACTACGAATCGCTTGATTGGTGCACCGCTGCCGGCAATCCGATTACAAAATGGAAAGCTAAAGCGAGAAATTGGATTTTAAATGTCTCAAAATTTAATCCAAAACAATACAGCAATACCTACATGCCCAAAACTGATTTGAATGGAAAAAACAGCCCTAAAAACCACTCAAATGGCATTTCACCCAATGGAGTTGCAAACCTAAAAAACGACAAAGATTATGACATCCCTCTCTGAAAATCAAGACAAAAGGCCGTTCCCGCCCAAGTTCAGCATGATTTCACCTGCTTACCAGGACGTTATTCGAAGACTGTTTGAACTTGGAAGAAATAATTACGGCAATAGATTCACCCTGGTGGAGGAAGATCTCCCAATGATATGCCGCATGATATGCTGGTATGTGCGAGATCATGCCAACGGAGAAAGGTTAAAGATGGATTTCAACAAAGGTCTGTTGGTAACCGGTCCCGTTGGTTGTGGCAAAACTACGTTGATGAATCTGATGCCAAAACTAATCCGAAATGAAACTACTCCGGTACTCATTAAACCCTGTCGCGAAATAGCTTTCGACTTCCAGAAAGACGGCTTCGAAGTCGTTTCACGATTCTCATCACGCCCGGCTTATGGCTCCGCGAAACCGTCAACAATCTGTTTTGATGACCTTGGTGCAGAACCGCAAACCAAACACTTCGGCCAGGATTGCGAAGTTATGGCTGAAATAATATTCGGTCGTTACGAACAATTCATGCATCAAAACCTATGCACTCACTTCACCACCAACCTCAATGGTGATGAGGTAGAGGCTAGATACGGAATGAGAGTTCGCTCACGTCTTCGCGAAATGTGCAACCTCATCGCCTTTCCACGCACCACACCCGATAAACGCAAATAACATAAATACAAAACTATGATAACCAAACCAATAAAATTATGATTACTCACAGTACAACATATCACCCATTCTACTCCTCGTTTGCAACGAGGAGTCAATGGTCAGGCATTTGCAATGCATTTAAACTCAGGTTTCACCCCCATATCTATAGCCGACCAAAAATCCGTTCTCCCCCTCAACCTTCCATCGTCCCCCGACATGGAAGCGTTGAAATCTCTCCTTCAACCTTCCATCGTCCCCCGTACATGGAAGCGTTGAAATCAGCTTTGCAAAAAAGTTTGCAAACGCTAAATGCTCCGTCCATAGCATCCGCAGACGGGCACCTTCCAGGCGAAGCGAAGGAATAGAACAAAAAACTGTTTGAGGTTCGGCTACAAGCTGTCAGGTTCTGCAACTCTCCGCCTTGGCTGCGAGCCTTAGAACTATCTCGTAGTGTAGCTGAGAAAAACGAAATACTGTTTGAGGTTCGGCTAAACATAGAAAGTAATAATAAAGCCTAACATCCCGAACTGAGTTTATTTCGTTTCAGCGCAACGAAGTGATAGTTCTTGGGTGAGCAGGCACAGCGGCGGCTCTCTCTGCTTACTCTCTGCAGCTGTAGGCAGAGAGTAAGAGCCCGTCCGGCTTGAGGACATAAAAAAAGAACTTCAACCTTCCATCGTCCCCCGGACATGGAAGCGTTGCCCCAACACCGGACTCCATGACTCCGGGACATCCCGACTTTAAAGTTCCCCTCGCCCCTCTCGACCCTCTCGTCACTTTTTTAACCTTTAATCATTAAAACTATGTACTACAACTCCCA
>CAZWOA010000139.1:0-5877 GCA_964635545.1 uncultured Marinilabiliaceae bacterium | reverse complement strand
AAAATAAATTCGTACAACCTTACCAAATCCCGAATATCAATCCACGGTAAAAATTGCTTGCCGTTACCTAATGCAATATTGATACTTCGTTTTGCTAAAGGAGCTAATTTTTGATACATTCCACCTTCTTTGCCAATAATTACACCTTTTCTTAAAATGATTGTTCGTGTTCCTAAATTAGAAAATTGCAAAGCCGCATCTTCCCATTTTTGACACACTTCTGCTAAAAAATCAATTCCATTGGATGAGTTTTCATTAAAAGTTTCATCAGAATTTACTGCACCATAATAACCTACTGCCGAAGAAGAAATAAAGGTGTCTATCTTCAAATTATGTTCTCGAACATAGTTGTATAACAAGTGAATGGATTTAATTCTACTATCTAAAATTTTGGTTTTTCTTTTATCTGTCCATCTTTTTTCTTCAATATTTGCACCTGTTAAATTGATGATTGTTTCTACATTTTCAAACGCTTTTTCATCAATATAGCCACTCGAAATATTCCATTTAAAATACAATAAATTTGGATGTGTGTTATCTTGCTTACTTCTTGCTAAAGCATTTACAGAGTATCCCTTTTCCAATAAATAATTGATGAGGTGCTTTCCGATAAAACCTGTTGCACCTGCAATAAGTATCTTTTTCATTTTTCAATTTATTTCTTTTACCGCATCTTTATAAACTTGCAAAACTCGTTCCCTTGCAAAGCAATGTTCTATAATAGGTTTGGGATATTTATCCGTTCCAAATTCTGATACCCATTTTTTGATGTATTCTAAGTTTTTATCAAATTTTTCAGTTTGAATTGTTGGATTAAAAACCCTGAAATATGGAGCTGCATCGCACCCTGAACCTGATGCCCATTGCCAATTTCCGTTGTTGGCAGATAAATCGTAATCATTGAGTTTTTGGGCAAAATATGCTTCGCCCCAACGCCAATCAATCAGTAAATGTTTACACAAAAAACTCGCTGTAATCATTCGCACTCGATTGTGCATATAACCTGTTTCATTCAATTGTCTCATTCCTGCATCTACAATCGGATAACCTGTTTTTCCCTCACACCACAATACAAATTCTTGTTCATTATTTCGCCATTGAATAGCATCGTATTTCGCTTTAAACGATTGGTTTTCCACTTTCGGGAAATGATACAAAATTTGCATAAAAAATTCTCGCCAAATCAGCTCGTTCAACCAAGTTTGATTGTGTTCTAATGCAAAAACTACACATTTACGAATACTTATTGTACCAAAACGCAAGGCAATTCCCAATTGTGTGGTGCGTTGCATAGCTGGAAAATCTCGATATTTATCGTATTTTTTAATTATAGAAACATCCAGTTTTGGTGCTTGAAAAATCATATCTGTTTTTTCAAAACCAATTTCTTTCAGTGAATGAATGTCTTTAAAATCTTGTTTTAGAAAATTGCTAAAATCCGTTTTATATGATTTGTAATGTTCATCGGTTAATCGTTCTTTCCATTTTTTAGAATACGGCGTATAAACGGTGTAAGGCAATCCATCATTTTTCAGCACCTCATTTTTATCAAAAATCACTTGGTCTTTAAACGCTCTGAAAGAAATATTTTGTTCACTGAAAAAAAGATAAACCTCCGTATCTCTTTTTATCGCCTGCGGTTCGTAATCTCGGTTGCAAAAAACAGCTTTAATGTCAAATTCCTCCAAAAGCGTTTTGAAAATATCCATCGGATTTCCGTAAAATGTGTTCAATCTTGCATTGGACGATTTTAGTTCCGTATTTATTTGAGAAAGAGCCTGATGAATATAATCCACTCTTCGGTCTTTTTTATCTTCAAAACGTTTCAAAATATTTGTGTCGAAAATAAAAATCGGCAAAATAGGATATTCCGAAGCCAATGCCTGATATAAGCCAGCATTATCTTCCAAACGCAAATCACGTCTAAACCAAAATATGCAAACACTACTTTTCATTCAAGAAAGGATTGTCGTCTTTATCGTGTTTTACCCAAATTAATCTTGCAGTATCATAGCCAATTTCTTCCGCAACTTTTAAGTATTCCGTTTTGATTTCATCAGGCAATTCTTTTGTTCGAGACAATATCCATAAATAATCCAAGTTTTTACCTGCAATTAAAGCATATTGATAATTCTCGTCTAATGCAATCACATTATATCCCGAATAAAACGGTCCAAAGAAGCTAACTTTTAGTGCTGCAATATTCTTATCGCCTCTGAACTTTGCCAATCCATCGGCTTTACTCCATTCCTTTTTTACAAAATTGTAACCACTGTTCAAGACAATTACATTTCCCTTTTTATCTAAAGTATAATTTGCAGAAGTGTTGTCTAAGTCTTTTTCAAAACGGAAATCAAAACGAGCTACTTCATACCAAGTGCCCAAGTAACGGTTCACATCAAAATTCTCTACAGGTTTTGCCTTTTGAGGAATGGAAGCACAGGAGTTAAAGAGAATGACAATCCCAATTACTACTATTAAAGAAATTATTTTACTTTGTTTTTTCATCTCTAATCTTTTTTAATACTTCTTTTAACAAATTTTCTGGTTCAATATTTTTTTCATAAATTGGTAAATGGAAATCATTCAATTTATTAAGAAGTCTTATTAATTCCATTTTTTCATTGTACGTCAAATCACCTGTGACTAGAGATGTAGCTTGTCTGATTTTATCCATTTGAACGTCTAAAGCTTTCAACCCTTTGTCTGTAATAGAAATCACTTTACTTCTTTTGTCGGCTTTGGAATCTTTTTGTGCTACCCACTTTTGAGCAATCAAACGATTAATGATTTGCATACCTGCGGGTTTCTCCTGCACGTTTTTTTTGATTAATTCCATCTTAGTCATTTCGCCAAAAACTTTTAAATTAATTAAAAAAATAAAATCTTCTTGTGTTGAAAAATCAGAATCAAAGATTGCCGATTTGGAATAACTCTTAGCATAGCGATTCATGTGAACAATAAGCGTATTAATGACACTTTCAGGGCTTCTTCCATTCTCTTTTCCTTCCCAATCAGGCTCTACTCCGTTTTCTTTCAAATTACAAGCAATCCATTTTCTAAAACCGTTGACTGTAATTTCATTCGTTTTAGAATTTTCCAACTCATATTGTTCTACTAAATCAATAATATCTTTTAATAAACCGTAATTCATTACTAAAAATCTTAGGATACAAAGATACTACTATTTTTAAAATAAAGTACATTATTGCACTATTATTTAAAAATAAAGTTTACTTTTGTACTAAATAAATAGATTTAAAGTATGAAAAGGTTGATTTTTATTCTTGTTGCAACAATGTTATCTGTGCAACTCAATGCTCAAACATTAGGGACGGTTTCAGGTACTGTGAAGGACAAGAATACACAAGAAGAATTAATTGGTGTAGCTATACAATTTTTTGGTCCAGATACTTTAGGTGTTGTAACAGATGAAAATGGTTCTTTTTCTATCAAAATACCAGTAGGAAAATATAATTTAAAAGCTTCTTACATTGGATATGAAGTATTTGAACAATACAATCTAAATCTAAGTTCAGGAAATGCTCTTTTACTTCAAATTGAACTAGATTCAAAAAGTCAAGCATTAGAAGAAGTTGTTATTAATGCAGGGAAATCTGTTAGAGCTACTGATATGGTAACTCCACTGGCAACACAAAAATTAACTGCCGAAGAAATAAAATCTAATCCGGGTGGGAATTTTGATGTTTCAAAAGTGATTCAAGTTTTACCGGGAGTTGCAGGCGGAACCACACCCAACAGAAACGATATTATTGTTCGTGGAGGTGGTCCCAGTGAAAATGTTTATTACTTAGACGGGATTGAAATTCCTGTTTTAAATCATTTTCAAACGCAAGGTGCGAGTGGTGGAGCAACAGGCATTTTAAATGTTTCGTTTATACAAGATGTGCAACTTACTTCATCGGCTTTTAATGCCAGATACGATAACGCCTTGGCTTCAACAATTGTTATCAAACAACGAAATGGAAATCCCGATAAATTAAGCGGAAACTTCCGTTTGTCAGGAACAGAATTTGCAGCAATGTTAGAAGGTCCTTTAGGAAAGAAAACTACTTTTATGGCTTCGGCAAGACGCTCTTATTTACAATTTTTATTCAAGTTATTAGATTTGCCTATTAGACCCGATTACTACGATTTTCAATACAAAATAAACCACAAAATAAACAATAAAACCGAACTAACTTTTATTGGAATTGGAGCTATTGACAATTTTAAATTAGCCATTCCAAAAAATAGTGATGCCAACACAGAATACATTAATCGAGCAAATCCTTTAATTAAGCAGTGGAATTATACTGTTGGAGCAACATTAAAAAAATTAGTAAATGATGGGTATTTTACCATTGCGCTGAGCAGAAATATGTTTTTTAATGGTGCAGACCGTTATGAAAACAACGCCTCAAAAAGTGGTAATAAATTATTCGCTTTGGGAAGTTACGAAACGGAAAACAAACTTCGTTTTGATATGAATAAATTTAAAAATGGTTGGAAATATAGTTACGGAGTTGATGCTCAATATGTGAAGTACGATGCTGATATTTTCAACACAATCAAAGTAGAAACGAAAGACAACTCTGGAAATATTATCAGCCCTGCTATCACTTTTTCAAGTAATACAGCAATTGATTTTTTCAAATTTGGTGCGTATGGACAGGTTGCTAAATACTTCTTTGATAATAAATTTTTAGTATCGGGTGGTATTCGGGCAGATATCAACACCTATACTAAAAACGGGTTAAATCCATTAAGAACACTATCTCCAAGAGCTTCATTTTCTTATATCATCAACAATAAATGGAATATTTCAGCATCCGTGGGGAATTATTACAAATTACCTGTTTACACAATGCTTGGGTACAAAGACAGCATCGGAACACTAAACAATAAAGACTTAAAATATACCAATTCGATTCATTATACAATTGGAACAGAATTTGTTCCAAAAAACGATTTACGATTTACTTTTGAAGCATTTTACAAAGATTACAGGAACTACCCAACATCGTTAACTAATGGAATTTCTTATGCTAACATAGGCACGGATTATTCGGCAGTTGGCAGCGATAAATACACTTCAACAGGACGAGGAAGAGTTTATGGAATCGAAGCATATATTCAGCAAAAATTGATTAAAAATCTATTTTACGTAGCCAGTGCCACGCTTTACAAATCTGAATTTTCAGGTATAGATGGAAAATTTAAACCTTCAACTTGGGATTATGGATTTATTGTTTCTGCAACTTTGGGGTATAAATTCAAAAAGAATTGGGACATCGGTTTAAAATACAGAATTGCAGGAGGACAACCTTATACGCCTTTTGATATGAACGCATCTACAGCAGCGTATCCAACCTCCGGTACAGGTCTTTACGATTATGCACAGCTGAATAACAAACGACTTCCTATTTTCAACCAATTGGATTTGAGAGTAGATAAAAAGTTCAATTTCAAAAAAGTGAGCTTAGATATATTTGTAGATTTTCAAAATATTTTGTTCTACAAAACACCTTATTTACCGAAATTTACTTTTGAAAGAACCGATGACAATACAGGTTTTAAAACAACGGATGGACAACCTATTAAATCAGACGGCAGTAATGGTATTCCTTTAATTTTAAACCAAAGGTCAGCTACAATTGTTCCTTCAATTGGATTTATATTTGAGTTTTAATGAATAGCAAAACACCAGACATACACATTGGCAAGCCACACAAGCCAATACTCAAAGTTAAGCTTGCCAAAGAGTATGTCTTAATGGAGAAGAATAAAAGAAATTATACGATTTAAAGAACGCCAGCCTGTAATAACTAAGGTCTCGTTTTGCCCAACGGGCATGAAATGAGACCGCTGTTGAAC
>CAZWOA010000138.1:2735-5902 GCA_964635545.1 uncultured Marinilabiliaceae bacterium | reverse complement strand
TAATATAGTTGCAGGAAACTAAAATTGAGATTTGTTATGAAATTAAGATATTTAACTTACATCGCTTTACCGCTTATGATGATAATGAGTGGGTGCGAAAATAAGGTGGAGGATCTGTTTGGCGAACCTGCCGATACACGTCTTGGCAGAACTGTTAAGGAGTGTCACGATGTGCTGACCGGGTCGCAATATGGATGGAGGTTTGCATATGAGCCCAATGCGAACTACTGTGCCCGCTTTTTCATGAAGTTTACAGAGGATAAGGTTGAGATGGCATCCGATTTTAATGCCAATAACTCAATATCGTCCTATACTTTTGATTATGGCCAGGGACCGGTGCTCAACTTCAACACCTACGGCTTGCTTCACTATTTAGCCGATCCCGGTGTAGCACCTACAGGAACTGGTTATGGCGGCGATTTTGAATTTATAGTGATGGATGTGAAAGCTGACACTATATTTCTTAAAGGGAAAAAGAATCAGGATAGGGTTAAGCTATGCATAGCCCGTGAAGGTGATGAGGCCAACTATTTTGAAAATAGTAAAAGGCTTAAAAGCTTTCTTACCAAAGGTAAAGATTCACCGTTTTTCAGCAGTATTGTTTTCAATGATGGAAATGGTTTGGTGTTCAATGCGGGCAAGAATAACCGATATCTCGAGCTGTTTATTGTTGAAGGTGAAAAGATTGAGACTAGGAGCGTGGCATACGATTTCGATGCTGACGGATTTGTGCTTGACCAAGGCATAAAAGCTTTGGGTAAAGAGATTCGTTTTTTCGAATGGTATCAGTATGATGTTGAAGATGAGTCAGGCAATGTAACCATCAAGTCATCGTTCAGAACAAAAGATGGCACAGGCGAAATTAAGTTCACTCACACAACGCCTATTCCTCTTGGTAAAACTGTGGATAAATATGTGGGACAAACCTTAACCGGTATTGGGTTTAGCTCTTCATTGCAATCGAGTTACGATAAGCTTAAAAACTCAGTAAGCACTCTTAGTGATATACATCTGAAAATAGGTGTGGATGGAGTTAGTAATTGGAATTTCAACACTACTTCCGGTAGTAACACTTTTGAAATAGCCTCATTTAATAAACTTCGCGACGACCAGATTGAGATTGTAGGTGGCGAAGGAGCAGAGGGTTCAGATGTGGCTCGACTTCAGCGCAATCCAAACTTTAAGCAACTTATCGCTTATTTTAATTCACCCAATGGTTTCACCGTGTTTGAAAGTAATGATAAGGTTTATTTTATAGATAGAACAAACAGTCAAAATTGGTTTACGTTTAAGGTTAAGTAATCTTTAATGACTATTGTGAGCCGTGAAACGGGAGTGTGAAAATCATCCTGTTTCCGGCTTTTATCATTATTTTTTGATTATGATGAGACTCAATAGTTTCTCACATGAGTAATTTAATTGCTATCTTTATCAATCATCAAAACAAAAAAATAATTTATCTATATGATTAAGAGAAAGATAGCGATATTGGGATGTGGAAAGCTGGGGCGTATCGTGGCACAGGCTAAGGTTAACGGACTATTAGACGATTATATAATTACTGCTGTGTACTCACGCACCCGTACTAAAGCCGAAGAGTTGGCCGCTATGATTAATAGTGCCGAAGGAGGTAATGTGTGTAAGGTATGTGAAAATACGAAAGAACTTATTGATAGTAAACCACATTATATTGCCGAAACTGCTTCGATAGCCGCTATGAAAGAGATTACAGTGCCTGCACTGCTTAATGGCATATCAGTAGTAACCATATCGATAGGTGCTTTTGCCGATTCTAAATTTTATGCTGATGTAGTTGCTGCATCAAAACAAGGGGGCGGAAAGGTGCATATAGCATCGGGAGCCATAGGTGGGCTGGATGTGTTGCGCACGGTTACGCTGATGGGGCAGCCTACCACAATGACATTCCGAACAGAAAAAGGCCCTAACTCTCTTAAGGGAACTCCCGTATATGATGATTCGTTGCAGAGTGAGCGTCGCGAAGTGTTTAGCGGCAATGCCAAGGATGCCATTGCCATGTTCCCTACCAGGGTAAACGTATCGGTGGCAGCATCAATTGCCAGTGTGGGAGTAGATGAAGCTCAGGTTTCAATAAATTCGGTGCCCGGCTTTATTGGTGATGACCACCGCATAGAGGTGAAAAATAACGATGTAACAGCAATTGTGGATGTGTATAGCGCCAATGCAGCCATAGCAGGATGGAGCGTTGTGAACGTGTTGCGCAATCAGGCTTCGCCCATCGTGTTCTAATCGTATTAATAAGCTTTAAACTTCTAATTATTCCCGTTTCTACTGATGTTTTTCATTGGAGACGGGAATTTGTTTTTTCATCTGGAGCGATAAAATTAGATACTCTATACCACTTCTCAATAAGTGTTGGTATATTTGTATAAATCAAACATATATACAGTGCAAACTATTCAACAACAATATATGTCGATAAAAGATGCAATCGATCAGCGTAGGCTTAAAGATGCCATTGACATGCTTAAAACCATTGCTAAATCGCTTACCCGTAGCGACTTGATTGATGAGCTTTATGGTATCGAAACCACCTACAGAAGCATGTTGCGCTATAATCTCGAGGGCGTGGCCGATCCGTCGCGTGACAGTTTTTATCTGCAAATAGTGTCGTCGCTTTATGCCCTTGCCGATAAGGTTTCCGATCTTTTATTGCAACAGCATACCGGCTTGCACATATATTCCATTCGTAAAGAACTTGCCAACACATCACTCTCACAGGTGCTCGAAGAGTATGAAGAGGCTGTTGATGTGCTGGAACTTAAACGGCTAACCCACCCCGAAGATAGTGGTGGCATAGAGTATTACAACAGTCAGCTAAAGGTGTTTAACTACCTTTGGAGTGTTGAATTATCTACTGGTGATTATAACCTGATTACTCCGCTTTTTGAGTCATCCAAAGTGGCATGGCAGGATAAAGCCTTGTTTGTGAGCGCCATATGGCTATCGATGGCCAATAGGTTTTGTGCTCTAAGAGCATCATTGCTGATACAGCTATGCGTTCATCCTGATGTGCGAGTGGCTTGCAGAGCAAGGGTTTCATTGCTGTTATCGCTATTTCAGCACGGTAACCGATGGGATATCGACCAGAAACTGAAATCGCAGCTATCTACCCTTATGGGGCAAAA
>CAZWOA010000138.1:0-2635 GCA_964635545.1 uncultured Marinilabiliaceae bacterium | reverse complement strand
TTCAAGGGGCTGAAGCATTATCCATTCTTCAACAATGTGGCCAACTGGTTTTTACCCTATTATGCCAATCAGCCTCAGCTTATCGAAGCATTTAAAAATGAACCCGATATTTTCAAAAAGGGCGACCTGATATCTTCACTCTCCGAAACCACATTGCTTTGCAATTCCGACAAATACTCGTTTATGCTGAGTATTACCCAACTTCCGCCATCGCAAAAGGAGATGATGAGCAGCATGTATAGCAGTGAGTTGGGGCAGATGAAAGAGATACGCGACGACGAGCAGCTTACATCACCCTTCAAAAAAGAGGGGATGCTTGCCAATCAGTATATTCAGGACTTATATAGGTTCTTTAAAGTTTTCCCTCGTCATCGTGAGTTTGAAGATATATTCAACAGCATTTTCGACGTTCAGAACAAATGGTTTTTCGGACTTGTGGTGCCCGACAGAGGGCGCAAGGTGCAGTTAGCAGAATTCTTCTTCAACAAAGATTTCTATACCGATGCAATCAGTATTTATGAGCATCTGCAAGGAACCGATGATGACGATATTGCAATAATTCAGAAAATAGCATATTGCCACCAGCAAAATGGAGAATGGGACAAGGCTCTGAAGAGTTATATGCATGCCGATTTATTATCGGGCAATAACCACTGGACGAAGAAGAAAATAGCACTATGCTATCTGAAACAGGGAAATGTGAATAAAGCACTGGAGTATTATCACATTGCAGAGAAGTTGCAACCCGATAACCTACACACAAAAGTGAGTATTGCCAACTGTTATCTCGACTTGAAAAACTTTGATGCCGCACTTAAGTATTTCTTTGAGGTTGAATATCTTGAGCCCGGCAACACCAATGTGAGACGTCCTATTGCATGGTGCTGTTTTGTAGCCGGCAAGTTCGACCAAGCCGAGAAATATTATCAGAAAGTAATTGCTGATGGCGAATCGAAACACGACCTGCTTAACCTATCGCACGTGTATTGGTGCAGTAACAGGCGCAAAGATGCGGTGAACAGCTATGGCAAAGCATTGGCTATGTTCGACAGTAAAGAGGCATTCCTTGAGGCTTTTCATGCCGACGAGGAGTATCTTATAGCCAATGGCGTGGCTGAAGAAGATTTGCCCATAATGGTTGACCAAGTGTTTTACATTGCCGATTGATATGGCCCGCAGGAAGATTTTAACTGAACTCTACAGCTACGGCATATATTCGGAGTGGGAGCGAACATCGGCAGATATACCTAAATTACTTCAGATAACTAACCGTATCCCAGTGAGTGAAGGTGTGGAATTTGGCATTGTGGTAAAGATAAAAGGTGCAAAGGGTAAGATGATTAATTACACCATCGACCATCCCCGATTTCCTGATGTCAACGGTAATCCCACCGAACCTTTTCATGGCGATTACTATATAAGCAGTAACGATTTTAGCTTTTTCCTGGGCGACACGGTATGGCTTCCCATTGAAGATAAAGCCGGCGACTGGACTATTACCGCATCGATAGACGGGAAAGTAATAGCCACTAAAACATTGACTCTATTTTTAGTTTAATAATGAATTAAATCCAATAAATAATATGAATACAATTGAAAATCTTAACAGCCGATTTGGCATTGAAGGAAAAATAAGTATAAAGCAGAATGAGAGTGGATTCAAGTATGTTGACATCAATACAGGTGTATCCACCGCAAAAATATTAATTTATGGGGCGCACGCAATATCGTTCGTGCCACAGGGCGAGGAAGAGTTATTATGGGTAAGCCCTAAGACTGAATATCAGGAGGGTAAAGCAGTGCGCGGCGGTATTCCGGTATGCTTCCCATGGTTTGGTCCTTCACCGGTAGATGCAAACCTGCCTAAGCATGGTTTTGGGCGGTTGATGGAGTGGGAGCTCAAATCAACAACCGTTAATAGTGACGATACCATCGAGGTTGTTATGACACTGCAAGCAACAGATGAGAGTTTCTATTTTTGGCCGCATGAGTTTAAAGCTACAATGACTTTTACAGTGGGTAATAGCCTAAAAGCAACCCTCAACGTAACAAACACAGGAGTTGCCGAGATGCAATACTCTGCTGCCCTGCACACCTACTTTAATGTGGGCGATGCCAACAGTGTGAGTGTTGATGGATTATCGGGGCATTACTACTACCCCAACGGCTCCACCGAACGCCTCATGCAGAAAGAGCCATACTACACGTTAGAAGGATTTGTTGATAGATGTTATGTAAATCATTCTCACACATGTTATATTCAGGATGCTGCGCTTAATCGTACCATTGAAGCTGCAAAAGAGGGCAGTAACTGTACCGTAGTTTGGAATCCGTGGGAAGAAGGAGCACGTCTTATTATTGATATGCCCGATGATGGATATCTTGGCTTTGTGTGTGTGGAGGCAGCCAACTGCTTCGATGATACAATAGTGCTTCAACCCGGCGATGATCACTCTACATCAGTAATACTACGAGTTAAGGAGTGATGAAAGGGCGTAAAGGTTCTCTATTTTATGTTGAGATAAAATTATAAGCAAATAAATATTATCTTTGCGTCACAATGGTCCCATAGTTCAATGGATAGAATATCAGATTCCGGTTCTGACGATTTGGGTTCGAGTCCCGATGGGATCAC
>CAZWOA010000137.1:0-6159 GCA_964635545.1 uncultured Marinilabiliaceae bacterium | reverse complement strand
ACACCCGGATCGGATTCGATAACCAAAAACGCATCGAAACCGCGCTCCTTATAGTCGTTCTTTATTTCATCTTTCTGACTTCCGGTGAGCACCGAAAAAGTAATATTATCGGAGTTGGTAAGCGAGTAACCAAACTTATCGGTATAGTCAACAACAGCAATTTTGCTCTTATCCGATCCCTCTAAAGAGGCGAAAAGAGCGGGAAGCACCATCATCGCACCAAAAAGTATGGGTCCGAGGATACTCATAACCACAAAACTCGTTTTTTTAACTCGCGACAGGTACTCTCTTTTTATTATAAGGCTAATTTTATTCATCTGATTTTTTTCTTGATAATGAGTTAATAATTCATTGATTAAAGAGGTGAATATCAGACGTTAGCTGTCGATTTATTACTCTCTTCCACCACTTTAATAAACACCTCATTCATACCCGGTAGTATCTCGTTAAAGCCAACAATATCAACATTATCGATAACTTTTCTAACAAGATCGTTGGAGGTAGAATTGCCAGGCATACGGATGACAGCCTCATTAAGATGGTTGGTAACTGCCGAAGTCTCAACCTTATAGTCATCACCAAGCATCGACTCAAAATCAACTACCTGACCGCGGTAATGCAACCTGAACAAATTATCTTTATACTGATGACGAATAGAATCGACCTCACCCTCGAGGATTGTTTTTGACCTGTTGATGAGAGTGATATGGCTACAAATCTCCTCTACCGACGACATGTTGTGAGTAGAAAATATAATGGTAGCCCCCTCTTTTTGAAGTTGCAAAATCTCATCCTTCAGAAGTTTGGCATTTATGGGGTCGAAGCCACTAAACGGCTCATCAAAAATAAGAAGTTGCGGCTTGTGCAACACAGTTACGATAAACTGCACCTTCTGCTGCATACCCTTAGAGAGTTCCTCAACTTTTTTATCCCACCAAGCCTGAATTTCAAATTTTTCGAACCAATATTTAAGTCTTTTCAAGGCATCATGCTTACTCATTCCCTTTAACTGAGCCAAATAGAGAGCCTGCTCGCCCACCTTCATTTTTTTGTAAAGACCGCGCTCTTCAGGCAGATAGCCTATATTGGCAATATCGGCAGGCTCTAATTTACGTCCGCCCAAAAGCACCTCGCCGGAGTCGGGATGTGTAATCTGATTGATAATTCTGATAAGAGTTGTTTTTCCGGCACCGTTAGGCCCCAGAAGTCCAAACACTGAGTTTTCGGGCACACTGACGTTTACATTGTCGAGAGCCAAGTGGTTGGCATACTGTTTTACTACATTCCTGGTTTCTAAATAATACATAAATTATACGAGTTAAGTATATTCAATAATGGTTGAATTCAACAAACCTACAATACAAAAATAACCTAAAAACCAACAAGTAGCAAAAATATATATTATGGAATCTTAACCCCCATAAAAAGCACATCATCAATTTGATCAAACTCTCCACGCCAATCTTTAAAATGGTTGGCTACCATCACTCCTTGCTCTTTAACCGGAATATGTACAATATTGGCTAACAACCCTTTAACGCCGGTTGTCATTAATTTCTTACCATTGGGTCCACCAAACTGATCGGAATAACCATCGGAGAAAAGATATACCAAATCACCTTTATGTCCTTTATAAACAATATTATTAAACGGATTATTATCCTGATTGGTTGACTTATCGCCTATACTGCGTCTATTACCCTTATATTCAATAAATTCTTTATCAACATAAAGATAAACAGGTCGTTTGGCTGATGCTACCCTAATAATACGAGTAGATAGGTTAATCTCTACCACTGCGATATCCATTCCGTCGTTAGTATCCATATCGTGATTACGATGCAGCATAATTTTCATCTCCTTGTCCAGACGCTCCAACAGTGAAGCCGGCGAATCGATTTCGGGTAATCTAAATATATCGTTCAATATGGTAGTGCCTATCATAGACATGAAGGCACCCGGCACACCATGTCCGGTACAGTCGGCACAACAGATAATAGCCCTGTCGCCATTGCGGTTGAACCAATAGAAGTCACCACTTACAATATCGCGAGGCTGAAAGAAGATAAACGACTCCTTAAACGTGCTTTGAAGATTTACCAAAGGCGGCAATATGGACTTTTGAATGCGCTTGGCATAATTAATACTATCGGTAATATCACGATTTTTCTGCTCTATTTCAGCCTTTTGGCGACGAAGTTTAACAGTTTGATTAGCTACCTCGGTCTCAAGTATTTTTTTCTGCTCCTTAAGTCGTCTCTCCCTATAATTAATCAGAAATAGGATAAACAAAATAAACAAAGCAGCAACCATAATGTAAAACCACCCTTTTTTCCATATGGGTGACTCAATTTTAAAATTGAGCACCAAAGGAGAGAGGCTCATCACACCATCGCTATTATAGCCCCGAACTTTAAAAGTATAAGAACCATCAGATAGGTAGTCGAACTCCTTATGACCAACATTTTTGAGCGATATCCACTCATCTTCAACACCAATACCACGAGTGAGGCAATACTCATATTGCACATTATCAGGATCTTTAAAACTGATACCTACAAAATCGATATTGAGCATATACGGGCGTTTATTGTACCTATAGGGCAGCACTATACGGCTATCGGCACTATAAGTCTGGCCCGAAATATCGATATTCACAAAATTCAGTAGTGGAGGATACTGATTTTCACGATCACTGTAGGGATTATACTTTACTATACCCTGACTGGTGGCAAACCAAATATCATCATCATCATCCTTATAGAAATGGTGAATACCCGAATTTAGCTGGCTGGAAACACCAAATTTACGAAACACCTCATTATCAACATCATAACAGCTTGCCCCGGGTTGATGAGCAACCCATATCCTATTTCGGCTATCGCACTCGATGGAGTAGCAATAGTTCTTCTCAAGCCCATCCTGAACGGTGTAGTTAATAACAGTATCGAGGCTATAGCATAAAATACCGCGACTATAGGTAGATAACCAGTAACGCCCCTCGGCATCCTGGGTCATATCCGACACATTCACAGGCGAATCGGAAAGTCGGTGAATCTCAAAAGAGCTTCTTTTAAAGAGGGTTATTCCACTATCCTTAGGACCTAGCCAAAGCTGCTTCTGCTTATCGATATGCACAAAATTAATGGAGTTATGTGGTAATCCATTCTCAGTATTATAGCTCTCAACGCCACCGGTTTTTATATCATAAATAAAAAACCCGCCCTGCGTAGCAATATATACATTATCATTATCGGTGATGATTGAATTAATCTTCAATCCCGGAATAGAGAAAGTATATCTAACAGGAACAAAATTCATCTGGTTATCAGCTTTCTTATACAATCCGTGACTAGCCGTACCAACCCATAAAGTGCCGTTGCCATAAGAGATTGAAGATACAGCATCATCGGGCAAGCCTTGAGCCTTATCGTAGTACTCATGATCGGTAAAACAGTTGGGGTCGGCATGCAGTAACCCCATGTCAATACCTGCCCATAAACCGGTTTGGCACTTAAGCACCGTATGGGCATGGGTATGCTTTAGTCCTATCTCCTCAAAATTATAGAACATAAAATATCCATTGACCAGAGATACCACACCGCCTCCATAGGTTGCGAACCATATATTGCTTTCACGGTCAATTAAAATATCTTTGGCATAGTTATTCACCATACCATTTTCCTGATCGAAAGTTTGAGAGTAATCGAACGAATCGTTGGAGGTATTGTAATAAAGTTTCACCACACCACGTCCCCATGTGGCAATGTAAAGGCATCCATCATTATCCTCCCTTATCATCTGCACATTTTCGGTACTCAGTTTCTGCTCCACACACGATACATCATCAGAGTAGTAGAAAGCCTTACCTGTGGCTGAATTATATTTAAAAAATCCCTCATCCTCGGTTCCCACCCAAAATTCATCATCGGATGACAGGCGCTGAGTGATTGAATTTATGACAGTAAGAGGAGTATCATCAATAGGCAACATCGACTCGGGCTCATCGCGCTCATTTAGCTTCACCTCATAAAGACCGTCGGTAGTACCAACAAGCAAAGTGGCTGGTGCAATATACTGAACAGCAGTATATATGAGAGGCCCAAACTTTTTACGATCAAAAAATATGGTAACTTTATCGTTATTATCAATCTTAAGGAGACCATTGTTTTGCTCAACTGCCCAAAGCGTACCATTCGGCGTTGCCGTAATACCACGGATGGGTGATAAAGCATCATCAACAATCAACTTGGTGAAGCGATTATTTTTATAAATCGAGAAGCTACCGTTATTATGTCCCAAAATTACACGTCCATCAGTTTGACTAATGTAAATTGATCGTGTAAAATTATCGGCCAGTGAATCTTTATCAGAAAAATTAACAAACGACACACCATCATATCTCGACACACCTTCGGCAGTTGCTATCCATATAAATCCGTTACGATCCTGCTCAATGGAGTAGATATAATTTTGTGGCAAGCCAATGGAGCTGTTATAAACATTAAAATCAAATGTTTGTGACACAACAGCTACAGAGCTGCATAAAACAAGGAGTACTGAAATTAAAAAATTTTTCATCGGTCAAATAAAGTAAGAAAATACCCTTTTATACGGCAAAATTACTGTTTAGGTTTTACTCCTATTGAATATTTATAGCGTGGAATTCCTCCGAGTGGCACACTATAGAATGGAAGCATCTCACCATACTGGTTCTCAAGGAATATCACCACGTTATTACTCCTTATATGCGATCGTTTATTTTTAATCATCTGTATATCCAAAGAGGTATTCTTCTCTTCATCCGATATTTTGTGGGTACTTGTGGCCCAATCATTATCGCCACTCACCTTCATAACAACACCATTTTTGGCAACCGATATAATCCTCAGGAATCCGTCATTATCCCAGTCAAAATTAGATTGCTTAATGGAAATAACCTTATTGTCGATATAGGGATAAATGTGCGAAACCTCATTCATGTCGTCGTGCATCCTGAATTTATACTTGAAGTAAAATGCAAATGCTCCCTCCACCGGATTATTGGCAGTTTCACTATTGCTGAGGAAGAAACGGTAAAGATTACCATCATCACCCGAAACACCTTCCACCACAATTTTGAAGATATGGCCTCCAAACTCGGGCAATAACTCTCCCTCATTAGGATTAAAAGGGCCGAAAGTGTACCAAGCATCATCATAGCGACCATCGGAGCCAAAGGCGCGCGATGCTAATGCAGTACCACTATTATAGTTGCCTTTTTTATTAACTTTTTGGGCATCCTTGTCGCTACATGCGCCAATACCGCCATATACAGTGAATCGGGTGCGAGTGTTCCATGTACCTTTAAGCTCATCATGCTGCCCTCCACAATCGGGATCAAAAACACGAAGGAATACCGGTTTCTTAAAATCTTCGGGCACTGCAAAGAATATAATCTGAAGATAATCATCATCACCCCAGGCCGTTTCACTTTCGCCACCAAAAGTTACCAGAAACGGTATATTTTCGTCGGCTCCCGGCACTGGCTGGGCCTTTACCAGCGCAAACGACCCTAAGAGCATAAAAATCAGCGCACTATATATCTTTTTCATAATAATCGTTTTTACTCTACAACTTCAACTTCAATAGATGTGCAAACCTTATTTTGAGGATTTTTAGCATCTACAACGCCACATTTTATTACGTACTTACCAACATAAGGGAAAGTATAATCCAGATATTTGCCCCTCCTTTTGGTATTATCTCCTATCTGCCAGTAGTAATCATTAATATTAAAATCTTTTATACTACTTGCATCTGCTTCAATACGCACCGCATTACCTTTTTTAATCGGTCCGTTATATTTTAAAACCACCTGCTCTAACCTCTCAATCTCAAATTCGAAGTTAGAAACCGTGAACATATCTTCACCCGTCACTCTGTCAACCACATTAAGCTCAACCTCATACATGCCATAATCTTTAAAGCAGTGATCGGCCTCTATGCCATATGCAACACCTCCATCGCCAAACATCCACTTAAAGTCGAACTGAAGAGTATCATAATCTTCGGCCGAACTTTCGTAAAACGTATAGCAAAAATTCTCTTTGCGATATGGTGTTACTACGGGAAAACTAGGGAAAAGGTTTTCAAAATAGTAAATTTGATCATTCCCAT
>CAZWOA010000136.1:0-6166 GCA_964635545.1 uncultured Marinilabiliaceae bacterium | reverse complement strand
TGTATTGTATTGTATTGTATTGTATTGTATTGTATCATAATCCTACTCATTAAATTTTTTTATTAAATATTAGATGTTCTCAAAAATATAAATTAATAATAAAACTTTCGCAAGTAAACTAATTAATTGACATACAACAAAGCAGTAAATCTTGTGAGTAAAGGTATTGATTGTCAATATCTTTAAGTTGCCAGACAAAAAACTAAATATGCTATAAATAAAGATACTACAAAACATTAATAGATGCAAGACTTTTTTACTACAAGTGAAAAGGTTATTTATGATTGAAGATATTAGCTTCGCTGAACGTTGTTTCTTCGCTTTGCTACCTATTACAGTGTAAATATGTTATTGGTAGTAAATAGTTTTACTCATAAGAGAAGATTCCTCCCTGCGGTCGGAATGACTTTGTCTATTTTTTTGGGGGGATGGGGATTGTTTGGCGGCAGAGCCGCCAAACAATCCCCATCCCCCCAAAAAAACACAGCAACACATTATCATTAGGTTCGCTGAACTTCGTTTCAGAGTGAAGCGATGAAACAACGTTCAGCGGAGCTCGCTCGACTTGTTCGCTTGGCTTGCCAAGAAACTATTTTTTGGAAAATTAGAAAAATTACCGAATTGTTAATGCAAAAAATATTAGCTGAAGATGAGATACTTACAATAGGCATAAATTTAAACCTCTTAGCCAGGCTCGCAAAAAGGGACACGCAAAACTTAAATTAGTAATTTCTGAATCTAACATGCAAATACATTTGTTTGCGTTCATAATACCTTAACAACTAATTAACAGCCCATTATTTCTATGAATGGTGCGAATATTGTACTTTTGGATATCTATATCTGAAAATGTTTAATTTAAAAATCATCATTATGAAAAACTTGAAGTTTTTACTGACTACCATTTTTGCACTATTCCTGATGGTGGCCTTTGCTAGTGGACAAACCGCTGAAAAAGCTAAGGACAAGAAAGAGGAGAGTGTGCTGTTTGATGTTAATATGAGTTGCACCAGCTGCAAAGCAAAAATTGAGAAGAATATTCCTTTTGAAAAAGGTGTGAAGGGGCTGGATGTGTCGCTTGACGATAAAACTGTGCTGGTGAAATACAGAACCGACAAAACTTCGGAGGATGCAATTCGTAAAGCCATTGAAAAGTTGGGTTATACCGCTGTTGTTAAATCTGATGATGAGCAAAAGTGATTGTTAATCAGGTTGTTTTGATGGGTTAACAAGTCGTTAACACTGTTTTGTTTTACTCATTGGGGTAATATTCTTAGTTTTGGATGTTTATATCTTTAATTGAATGAGAAAAAGGCTTCTGCATATTGTTTTGAGTGTAATGGCACTACTGTTCACACCTATGGTGGTGGTGATGCCATGGTTTCAACATGTGTGTGTGCCTCAAGAGCATTCAAATGAGATGGGTGATGATTGCCCGATTGACATAAGTGTACCTGTTACTGCCAACTGCTGCGGCCTTGATGCTGAGCAGGGATGCACCGGTTGTGATGGCTGCGGCTCGGAGATTAAGGGTTTTGCCTTTATTGATGTTGGTATAATTCCGTCGTCAGATAAGATAGGTATTGCTCTACCTTCGTTTGAAATTGATTATATCTATAATATTTATAATGATTTAGTTTTTGATTCATACAGCACTGAAATTCTAATTTCAGAATCGCCCCCACATAAGGTTACTGAGCCTTCGCAAAGTTTGCTGTGTGTCTTTATCTGTTGAAAAATGGTGAGGAATTATTCATAGTGGCTCTTAAGGGGCACTATATGTAATTGGTTATTTGTTTAATTTTCACCATTTTAATTATGAAGTTATTCTCTTTATTTGAAAAATATTTTCTCTTTACTCTTCTTTCATCTTTGTCTGTCACTGTTTTCAGTCAGGCGCCCGATCATCACTCCATAAAAGGGACTGTTTATGGTATTGACAATAATAAGCGTGAACCTCTTATTGGTGCGGCTGTCTATTGGCTTGAAACAAGTGATGGTGTTGCCACCGATTTTGATGGTAAATTTACTCTTCATGCCAAAGGTAATGAGCGACGTGTGGTTGCAAGCTTTGTTGGCTATGATGCTGATACATTGACTGTTCGCCATGGGCAGCATGATGTGGTGTTTGTGCTTAAAGCCCCTGTGATGGATGAGGTTGTGGTGGCTGCCAAGAGTCCGGGTGCTCACATGTCGCGCATGGAGCCCATTGCCACCGTTAATATTACGTCGGCCGAGCTTGGTAAGGCTGCATGCTGTAACCTGAGTGAGAGTTTTGAGACAAATCCTTCCGTAGATGTTGCTTATGCTGATGCTGCCACCGGTGCACGTCAGATTCAGCTTCTAGGACTTTCGGGCCGTTATGTGCAGATGCTCACCGAGAATTACCCCAACCAGAGGGGATTGGCTCAGCCTTACGGCCTATCTTATATTCCCGGCCCCTGGATGCAGTCTATACAGGTGAGTAAAGGAACTTCGGCCGTTATTAATGGTTATGAGGCTCTTACAGGTCAGATTAATGTTGAGCTTAAGAAGCCATCCACCGCCGAGAAGTTCTATTTCAATATGTATGGCAACAGTGCAGGTAGGGGAGAGGCGAATATTATCACTTCTTCTAAATTTAATGATACCTTATCTACCGCTGTTTTTATGCACTATTCTGATGATATGATGGATATGGATGAGAATGATGACGGTTTTCTTGATGAGCCGCTCATGAGGCAACTGAATTTCATGAACCGATGGGAGTATAAAACAGATAGTTACATATTTCAGAGCGGTGTTAAGTATCTGGATGAGAGGCGTAAAGGTGGTCAGAAGGGCTTTAGCGGTTCATCGCCTTCCGATGAGATTTATGGTGTGAATGTGGATGCAAAACGTCTGGAACTATTTGCAAAAAATGGTTTTATGTTTGCCCGCCCCGGTACTTCGTTGGGAATAATAACCACCTATTCTTTTCACGATCAGAAATCACTGTTTGGACTTCGTCAATATGATGCCAATCAGCACTCGGCTTATCTTAATGCTATATTTCAGTCGTATATTAATAATACAAATCATCAATATTCGGTGGGGGCAAACTGGCAGAGTGACTGGTATGACGAGACGATGAGGTTTGATTTCAGAAATAACCAAAATTATGCTGTTGATGGACGTAATGAGCATGTGGGCGGTCTATTTGCGCAATATACCTACACTTTACCCGAGAAACTTGTGGTTATTGCTGGTTTTAGAGCCGACCATAGCAGTCTGTTTGGCAATTTTGTTACTCCACGCCTGCATCTAAAGTACGATATCACCCCTCATACAGTGCTGCGTGCATCGGCTGGTAAAGGGTATAGAACCAGTGGTTTGTGGAGTGATTTTAGTAATATGCTGGCATCTTCCCGCCAGTGGTTTTATGGTAATACGGTGCTTCAGGAGGAGGCATGGAATTATGGTGCCAATATAACGCAGTACTTCACATTGTGGGGTAAGGAGCTGACTTTCAATGCTGAGTATTATCGCACCGACTTCAGCCGCCGTTATGTTGCCGATTACGATGTGTCGGTGCATCAACTAGGATTTGATGAGGCCGGTAAAGGCTCCTATGCCAATAATATACAACTTGAGGCCACCTACTCGCCTGTTCGTGGGCTTGACCTGCTTGCGGCATGGCGCTGGAATGAGAATAAGGCAAAATTCAACGGGAAGATGATGCAGCTGCCTTTCATGTCGGATTATAAGGGGCTGATAACTGCAAGTTATGCCACCCCGCTTAAGAAATGGCAGTTCGATTACACCCTGCAGCTTAACGGAGGAGGCCGACTTCCTGATACATCGGGCTATCCAGCGGGATTGAGAAGAGCCACGTCCTTTAATCCGTATGAGGTGATGAATGGGCAGATAACCAAATATTTCCGTCATTGGAGTGTGTATGTGGGAGTTGAAAATATTGCAGATTTCAAGCAAAGTACGCCTATCGTAGATGCTGAAAACCCGTTTGGTGACTGGTTTGATAGCACAATGGTATGGGGCCCTATCATTGGCAGGAAAATATATGCCGGAATCCGTATTCCCATTGAAAGATAATAAATCCTGTATTCGTTGTGGTGATTAATGATATTTAATATGATCGCAGATTGCCTTCGGATGAGGAGTTCAGCTCTTCATCCGGAGGTTTTTTTGCATTACAAATGCAAAACCATTAACTCCTCGTTGCAAACGAGGAGTAGCGAGGGATTTTTACCACAAAGACTACGAGTCCTGCCTTTTAGGCAGATAACATTCTACTCCTCATTTGCAATGAGGAGTAGTTGGTCTTGGGTTTTTAACCCGCCGGAATACTTGCTGTCAAGGTTGTAATGTGCATTACAAGTGCAAAACTATTAACTTCTCCTTGCCGCTTGGCTCGCCAAGAAACGAGGATGAGTAAACTACCTAAAAGGTAGGACTACCGTTATTATCATCAATCCAAAACATACTCCTCTTCGGGAGTGTTTGTATCAGGCAGGATGCGCGAACAATGAAGATTAAAGCCTATCTTTCTCAGTAATCGCTTAGAGGGCTCATTATCAGGATGTACCAATGCCTTGATTTGTTTTTCAAAGCAGCTTTTAAGTATCGGGATCCAGCATTGGAGGGTTTCGAGTGCATATCCTTTGCCATGAAACTGTTGGTTAAAATGATATCCTATAGCTACAGATTCATCTCCAATGTGAATGTAAAGCACGCCTATCATTTTGTGCGAATTTGGCTCTTCAACCGCATATTCCTGCTCGCACGACTGATTGATGTAACCTTGGTTAATATCTTCGATATTATTTTTGGCTTCATTAAACGTAATTGGCTCATAGTCATCGTAACGACTGATAAATGAACTACCAAAAATTTCGAAATAATCAGCTTGGTCTGCACTATTTATTTGCCTGATAATTAGCCTATTGGTAGTTGCGGGTAAAAAGGATGCTATGTTTTTCATGATATATCGATATAGTATGTCAAAAATATGCTATTTTATGCTATCAAAATAAACTGTAAATCATTTTAACATTAAAGATATGAAAGTTGCACTTATAGCCGGTGCATCCGGGGCAATTGGTAAGGAGTTGCTAACTATTTTGCTCAATAGCAATAGTTATGAAAAAGTTATTGCAGTATCCCGCCGTCCTCTTATAGTAAATCATCCTATTCTTGAAAACAGAGTTGTGGATTTTGATGATGTTGAAAATCAATTTGTTAATGATAGGGTTGATGATGTGTTTATCACTTTGGGCACTACCATAAAGAAGGCTGGCAGTAAAGAGAATTTCCTGAAGGTAGATTACGATTATGTGATGTTGGTGGCCAAAGTAGCCCGAAATTGTGGTGCAAGCCGTATTTTAGTTGTTAGTTCGGTGGGTGCCAATGCGTCATCATCCAATTTTTACCTTAATACTAAAGGACGTATGGAGGAAGGCGTTTGTAATTCGGGCATTGAAGGTGTTTATATTTTTAGACCATCGTTGCTTGTTGCTAAACGTGATGAATTTAGGTTGGGTGAGAAGATTAGTGAGTGGTTATCTTTGATTATTAATCCGTTGATGTTGGGTAAGTTACGTCGTTACAGGTCAATCAAAGTGCGTAAGGTGTCTCATGCAATGTATGATGCTGCACAGAGTATTGAAAAGGGACGCTTTATTATAGAGTCGGAAGAGATGAATCGGTAGTGATTGCGTTTTTTCATCATCAGAAAAGAAAAAAATAGACAGTGATAAATAAAAAAACCTCCCATTGTAAGGAGGTTTTTTTATTTTGAAGAACTTAATAATTAAGCTTTGTCAACTGAATTCATGTAACGAACAAGTTCTACAACTTTGGTTGAATAACCCATTTCATTGTCATACCAGCTAACAACTTTCACGAAGTTATCATTCAAAGAGATACCTGCTTCAGCATCGAAGATTGAAGTACGAGTATCACCAATGAAGTCGTTAGAAACAACTGCATCTTCAGTGTAACCAAGCACGCCTTTAAGTTCGCCTTCAGAAGCTTCTTTCATAGCAGCACAAACTTGTGCATAAGAAGCACCTTTAGCCAGGCGGCAAGTAAGGTCAACTACAGAAACGTCGGGAGTAGGAACACGGAAAGCCATACCTGTAAGTTTGCCGTTAAGCTCAGGAATAACTTTACCTACAGCTTTAGCAGC
>CAZWOA010000135.1:0-6390 GCA_964635545.1 uncultured Marinilabiliaceae bacterium | reverse complement strand
TCAAAAATGGAAGTGTTATTCGTGGGATTATTACAGAGCAAATTCCCAACAAATATATTAAAATAGAGACGGTTGGTGATAATATTTTTGTTTTTCAAGTTGATGAAATAGAGAAACTTACCAAAGAAGAGAGTCGTGCTTTACACAATGTCAGCAAAAATTCCTTTTTATGCTGATTTTAGAGTGGATTTTGGAGGAGAAAAGGTGTCTCCTTATCTATCCATTCGATGTAGGATACTCTTTTGATACTTCAAATGACTTTAAGGGAGTAGGTTTTCTTTTTAATCCTTCAGCTGGCGTAAATCTTAAGTTTAGCGGACAATCGGTTATGCATCTGGGCATAGGCTATGAAACGCAAAGATTAAAATTCTATGATGTAGGGGAATACCATCACTTCGAAAGAAATGAAAATTGTGGTGCGATAAGCATTCTTATTGGGATGACTTTTTAGTGTTGTAATTAGTTCTATGTTCATCGTAATTTGTGATGCATAGGCATCACAATTTCTTACTATGCACCTATATCTGTTCCTCTATCTTTAGTTTATAACCCACCTTGGGAATTGACTCAATGTAGATATTGTTGTCAGTAGAAAGTAACCTACGTAGGCGAACCACATAATTATTAATACTATATTCGCTACTACCAATAATATCTCTACCCCACAAAGTTTCCTCGATGTGCTCTCGTGTAACAACCTTATTGATGTTTTTTGCTAAAAGTAAAAGTAATTTATATTCGAAAGTGGTTAGTTTTATTTCTGCCTCTCCTTTACTTGTTAATAGCGATTCTTTTAGATTTAACTGAAAAGAGCCAATATTCAAGTATTCTTTTAGATGATAGCTATTTGCCGGGATAAATCTGGATACATAAGCAATTAACTCTTTTACATCAAAAGGTTTTTTTAGGTACCCCACTGCACCAATTTCCATTGATTTTACTACGAAATCGGCACTAGTGTGGGATGAAACAAATAAGATAGGTATTTCGGGTGCCAAACGTTTTAATTCAGGCGCAATGTCTAGTCCGTTTTTCTCTCCTATTTCAACATCCAATATAATTATCTGGGGGTTCCACTCGTTAAGAACTTCCACTATTCCTGATAGTGATGTTTGAAAATGAACATCATATCCGGCTTCGTTGAGAGCCAGAGTGGCAACATTCCCTAGAATGATATCATCATCAACAAATAATATCTTAATCTTTTTCATTATTCAATAGGAATTATAACAGTAAAACAACTACCTTTCCCCAACTCACTTTTGACTTTTATTTTACCGCCGTGTTCATCTATTATATGTTTTGCTTGAGTTAAGCCTATTCCATAGCCTTTTTTATAATTATTAAGGGATTGTTTAACCTGAAAGAAGGGATTAAATATCTTTTTTTGGTCAGATGGTGATATTCCCCATCCGTTATCAGAAACTGACAAGATGAGGGTTTGGGAAGTTAAAACAACCTTCATATTAATGTTCACACCATTATCTGCATATTTTAGTGCATTTTCAACCAAATTACATAAAACGTTCTCAATATACATTTTATCTAAATTGGCAATAATTGTTTCTTCATCCGGATTCTCTATTAATATTTTATGTGGTTTATCTTGATACAGTATATCCAATTGAACTTTAACATATTTCATCAAATCAACTACATTTACAATCGATTTGTTTATAATTAGTTTTTTTCTATTCTTCCTTGCAATAATCAACAGTGAATCAATGTTGTATATAAGATGTTTTAGGTTTTGGCTGCTTAGCTCAATTATCTTTTGAGTTGAACTCTGCTTTTCGTGCATTGCAAGGTAGCTCATTAACGTTATGGCACTATTGAGAGGTGCCTTCAAGTCATGTATTGTACCATTAACGCTTTCTTCTTGTTTGTTCAATAATTTTGTTTTTCGTCTGATTACAGCTATCAGGAAAATAAGTGATAGAGATGTTGTCATCATAAATATAATCGACAATAATAGTGGCCAAGCCTCTTTTTCAATAAAACCAATAAAAGGTATTGATACTTTTACTTGAACATATTCATAACCGTGCGTACCTATAGGATGTAATTTCGAACTATAATCAACAGCCAGTGTATCCTGCCGTCCTTGAAGTTCAATTGGTTGTTTTGCTTTGTCATAAAGAATAAGTGAATAGTAGAAAGCGGCGTTTACCTCACTACTATATATGCTATCTAGCAGTGACATTTGCAACGTTAAACCTCTGCCTATGGCAAAATCCTGTCGCAGCTGTTGTAGTACATCCGCTGTTGTGCCTCCTTTAAGCCTATTTTTTGCTTGGTCAATATCTAAATGGAAAGATTCAATGTTTAATTTCGAGTTTTCTCTTTTAGGTTGTGGAGGATTTTTTCTTAATTTAAACTCTTTGTCCAATGCCATCAAAAGGATTTCATTAGCCTGACGGTATATTGATTTACTGTAGTTTGTATATAAACTGTGTAAATATATAAGTTGTAATCCGATAATAGTAAGTGTTCCAATAGAAGTGATGTAGTAATACTTTTTCATCATTAATAAGGTTTATAGCTGTAAATATAGTGATTTTTAAATATGAGGAATTGCATAACACGCAATTTTAAAAGTTATAATAAAATTGTTCAAATTTATTATACAATGATTATATGTTGATTATAAACCATACCTCAAAGAAATTATTCCTTTGCTTAGTCTTGTTAAAAGGCAAAAGCGAAAGCCGAAACGCTTAAAAGTAGGCGAACAATAAAACTTATCAAAAATGAAAAAAATATTATTTGTGATGTCATTTTCACTTGTTGCAATTATTTCTTTTGCTGGCTCTGTCCAATTTACAACATCGTGTGGAGACACCTACACGGTAGAATATCCAGACGACATGTCTAGTCAAGAATTATGTGATCGGTTGATAATGTTAGATAGTGCATTATGCTGATTAGATAATTTAAACGTACAGTGGAGAAAGTTAACATAAAGAATGTAAACTTTCTCCTTAATTGTAAAATTCCATTAAACATTTATCAAATGGCTAAAAATATTAGTTCTCTAATTGTTATAGTTTTATTTTTCTTTGCTGCAAACACTTTGGCACAAACCTCTGAAGTATCCTATATGGATTGTTATTATAGGATGAGCTTTAAAAAAGATACTACTCAGCAGGTACTCACCGATGATTTGATGACTCTTCGAATCGGTAGGTATTCATCTTTATTTTATAGTAACAATAGCTATCTTATAGATTCGCTGCTTACTTCCCCTAGTGGCAAAAGCATGCAGATGGACATTATTGCTAATGGAGCTGGTAAATATGGAAAACGAATAGTGTCTTATACTATTCTTAAAAATATTTCAAATGGAGAGCTTATCTTTACTGATAATGTTGGAGGCGACCACTATAGATATACAGAACAAACTCCCATGTTGCAATGGAAAATACTTAATGATAGAAAAACCATATCTGAATTTAAATGTCAAAAGGCAACGTGCACATTTAGAGGGCGAGAATATGTAGCTTGGTTTGCTACAGATTTACCTATTAGTAATGGGCCATGGAAGTTTCAGGGGTTACCAGGATTAATACTGGAGGTGCATGATGTCAATAATGAATATTCATTTGTATATGTTGGGCATAGTTCGTCATGTGCAAGAATAGAGTTATTGCCGCATAAATATATATCCACAAGCAGATCTAAATATCAGAAGGCTTATCGTAATTACATTAAAGATCCGGTTGGCTATATTACTGCAGCTTCAGGAATGACAATTACCCTTTCAGAATCAAAAAAGAGAGAAATTGCCTTACGTAAATTAAATTATGATTTAATTGAAAAAGAATGACTTGTTTATTGCGAAGCATACTAAGGTGCTTCTTTTTGTTAAGCTTGTATTCTGTGGGGTCTTTGGCTCATTCGCAAAGCACTATTAGGGGGAATGTGTATAGTGTTTCTACCGGAGAGGGAATAGAGGGTGCTACTGTTGTTGTGAAAAAAAGTGGAGACTCGCAAGATGAGATTTTGGGCTATGGCATTACAACCCCAAATGGAGCGTTCAGCTTAAAATTCAATAATCACTCCCCCGACTCTTCTTATTTAGAAGTGAAATGTATTGGATTTAAAACATATACTCAACTAGTTGATTGTAATGTGTCTAGATTAAATATAGTACTTGATGATGAGACATTTCTTATAAAAGAAGCTACTGTAAAAGCCCTGAAGATTAAGCAATCAGGAGATACAGTCAGTTACAATACTGCGAGTTTTGCGACAAGCAAAGATTATTCAATCGGAGATGTGCTATCTAATATGCCAGGCATTACTGTGGCAGATAATGGACAGATAAGTTATAATGGAGCTAAAATAAGTCATTTTTATATTGAGGGCAACGACCTTTTTAATGAGCGTTATAGCATTGCAACTCAAAATTTATCCTATAAGAACATTTCAAGAGTTGAAGTTATAGAGAACCATCAATCTATCAAAGCATTAGCTACAACAAATAATGATAGTGGGCGTGGTGTTGCACTTAATCTGAAACTTAAAGAAGAAGCTAAATCTAAATTAGGAGGATACTTGCAGTTAGCCGGAGGGTTTCATCCAGATACTTGGGAAGCAGATGTTTTTGTAGCTAAATTCTCATCATTATTTCAAAGTGCTTCCACTTTTAAAGGAAATAATAGTGGCAAAACCATAACTAATGAGAACAGTGGCTTAACAATATCTGATATACTAAATATGCAAACCTATACCGATAGTCGTATATTTAGTATTATGAGTGTTAATCCATCCTCGTCATCGGGATTGAAGGAGGAGAGCGTAAAAACGGGCTCTACTTATATGGTTAATAACAGTAATCTATGGAAATTGAGTGAAAACACCACGGTTCAGTCACAAGTTGTCTGTTCTGATGATAATGCTAATAAAAGTCAAGGAGGTAGAATTAGCTATTATCTTACAGATTCGATTCTGACAATAAATACAAAAGAACAATATGGTATTGTTGAGCGTAACTTGCAAGCAGAAGTAAACCTGAAAAATAATCAAGAGAATTATTACCTAAATAATCAGCTTAAGTCTTCAATTGTTTTTACTGATGTTGAGTCAACAATTGATAAGAATCGTGAATTGCTAAATCAAGAGTATGATTGTCACCAGCTAACTATTTCCAATAAATTTGAATTTATTAAAAGAAGCAATAGTCATATTTTACAAATTGGTTCATTTAATCAATTTTCCAGTCTTCCGGAGGGGCTGATTGTTAGTGGTGGTATAAATGCATTGCAGAATGTGAGACAAAATAATTTATTTTCAGGCACGCATATCTCACATAGTTATGATTTAAACCGGTGGAATTTTACCACTAAAGGTAATTGTCAAATAGTGGGCAATCAGCTTAACAGTGAATTGCAGATATTTCGCAGAGATTCACTATATCTGAATACTGTTAGAGCCGGCCATATCCAGTTAAATGTTACTCCACAGCTATCGTTTAAAAATCAAGGCTTTACCTTCTCTGTTCAAATACCTTTACGATATTATAAGTACAAAATAGAAAATAAACCTTATGAACATCATTTCTTTTGTATGCCTGAAATTTTCATGAAATGGAAAACTTCTTCTTTTTTTACAATTTTTGCCAATGGCTCTTCAGGAACTTTCTCTTCAAGTTATGATAATCTATTCCATGCTCCTGTAATGAGTAATTATCAAACTTTAACCTCCGGATTCTTATCTTTTCCAGGGAAAGAGAGAGTGCAAGGAACGGTTCGTCTGAGCTATGCTAATCCTATTGATATGTTATTTGCTCATTTAAGTTTATCGGGTTCAATAGATATATCAGACAAGCAAACTGAGAAAACAGTTACAGACTCAATGCTTATTTATCAATTGAAATCTGGAAGTAATAAAAGCAAAATGCGTTTAGTTGATTTATCGTTACAGAAAGGTTTAGATTTAATTCGTGGTAAAGCAGTATTTCATGCTATGTATCAAGATACAAGACATAGACTGGAGCAGAACGGCACTATTGAGCCATATAATAATAAGCTACTAAGCACTGATATTACGATAAAGTCAACATTAGGTTCAATTATTGATTTAGAGTATAAGTATCGATATTACAATAATTTGATGAAAAGTAATTTGTATAAATCTCAAACGTGGGGAGTTGTGCAACAGTTTTCAGGCTCTATCTCTCCTGTTAAAGATTTTTTCGTGAAACTTCAAGGTTTATATTATTATAATCATAATGGTAGTAATTTGAAGCAAAATATTTTTCTTATGGACACACAAATATCTCATACTCTAAAAAGAGTTGAATTGTTTGGTAGCGTTAGAAACGTACTAAATGTGGAACGTTACAGCAATACGGTTTATAATGATTTAAGTACTCAAACTATCTATTAT
>CAZWOA010000134.1:0-6463 GCA_964635545.1 uncultured Marinilabiliaceae bacterium | reverse complement strand
ACCCAATACAAACGCAGCCAACATGGGCAAGTCGTTTTTGTAGGCATCCGCTATTTGCTGTAACCACTCCATACTGCTGAAATTTCTATAAAGATTAGTTTAGTATTCTCCCTACTTCCTGTTTAATTAAATCAACCAAAACTTCCGGGTTTTTTACCGCATTGGCAAATGCCTTTTCTGTGATATTCACTGAATTGTCTCCTTTAGCGATAATCAGACCGTTCCATGAAACTTCATACTTTTCAACAAGCGCTTCGTTTGTTCTCTCATAGGTAGGAAGAACCAAAAACTTAACATTTGTGTTAGAAGTAAAATTGGTTTCAATAGCCTCTTTTGCAACTTTTTCAACAGTATTGCAGGTCATGCATCGCTGCTTCCCATGAAAATAATAGACATAAACAGTGTTGGCATCTGCCACAGTGGCTTCTGTTTCGTTACCTGAGTTTGGTGCTTTCTTGGCTCCACTTTCGCCACATGCTGTAACCACGAATAGGCTTAGCATAATAAAAAGAACATTCTTCATTTTCAGATTGAGTTTTAAGTGATTCGAACTATTTATAGTATTTGCGTTTAAGCCAAAAAGAGACATTGACCAAGCCTATCAATGCTGGTACTTCTACCAGTGGACCGATAACCCCTGTAAATGCCTGACCGCTGTGTAGCCCGAATACTCCGATGGCCACAGCGATAGCCAATTCGAAGTTGTTGCCGGCAGCGGTAAATGAAACCGATGCATTCTGGTCGTAGGTAGCACCTGCTACTTTGCTGGCAAAGAAGGATACAAAGAACATCACCACGAAATATATGAGTAATGGTACGGCTATACGAACCACATCCAGTGGTATCTGCACAATCAATTCACCTTTAAGGCTGAACATCAGCACAATGGTGAGAAGCAGGGCTATTAATGTGATGGGTGATATTACAGGAATGAATTTTTCCTGATACCACCGTTCTCCTTTGAGTTGCACAAGAACTATACGACTTAAAAAGCCGGCCACAAACGGAATACCCAAATAGATGCCTACTGTTTTGGCTATTGTTGCCATTGAGATTTCAACTATAGCCCCATCAAAGCCGAACAAAGGCGGAAGAATGGTGATAAACAGCCATGCGTAAAAACTATAAAGCACAACCTGAAAAATTGAGTTGAGCGCAACAAGTCCTGCTCCATATTCACGATTACCTTCAGCTAGGTCGTTCCATACCAACACCATTGCAATACAGCGAGCAAGCCCTATCAGTATTACACCAATCATATATTCGGGATAATCTCGTAAAAAAATGATTGCAAGTACAAACATCAGAATAGGACCCACTATCCAGTTAAGTATAAGAGATGTGGTGAGTATTCTAGTGTTTTGGAATACTTTAGGCATGAGCTTATAGTCAACTTTTGCCAAAGGTGGATACATCATCAGTATAAGTCCTATTGCCAACGGGATGTTGGTTGTACCGCTGGACATGGAATCTATGGTGGTGGAAAATGATGGAACGAAGTAGCCTAATGCTACTCCGATAGCCATTGCAATAAATATCCACAGGGTTAAGTTTTTATTTAAAAAACTCATTTTTTTTCTACCCATTGCCTTTCAGTTTTGTGTTGTATAGTTCTAAAAACGACTCTCTTATCTCATCACGAACCCGGATAAATTCCGAATGGATAAACACGGGCGAACCCTGTGCATCTGAGGGGTCGTCAAATCCCATATGCAGGCGGTACTTTACTTTTCCTGTAAACATAGGACAGGCCTCATTTGCGCCACCGCACACAGTAATCACGTAATCCCATTCTTCATCGAGATATTTTTCAACACTATCCGAAGTATGATGCGAAATATCCACACCTGCTTCTCTCATTACCTCTACCGCCTTGGGATTAAGTTGCCCGCTCGCCTTTGTACCTGCCGAACGAACGGTTAAATTCGCATCGAACGACTGTAAAAAGCCATGAGCCATTTGGCTTCTGCAACTATTGCCGGTACATAGAATTAAAATTTTCATATTCTCTGCTACATATAAACCTTCTTGTTCGTAGTTCGTAAATCAACGAACAATATGGATAAAAAAAACTAAACTTCACACGAATAGCAAAAAACGGCATCAGTTTCAAAAAGGTTTCCAAAAAGACTTTTAATCGAAGCCCATTTCTCTTTGTTGATGCAATACTTTATCATGGGCGGTGAAATTGTTCCCTGAATAATTTCGGCATCTTTTAGTTCGCTTAGATGTTGTGATAAGGTACTTTTTGCCACCGGAATTACCTCAGACATATCGCCATGAAAGCAACATTCTTGAGTTAAAAGCATTTGAACAATTGCCACACGCACAGGATGCCCCAGAGCTTTTGCAAGCCTTGCTATCTGCTTCTGTTCATCTGTAAACGACTTTTTCTTGCTCATTGCCATACTTTTCTGTTCGTAAAATTACGAACAAATTTTGTATTTGAAAACAATGTCACAATAATTTTAAAACCTCTTTATTTCAAGATTTTATTTACTCTATAAGTCCAATATTCCAAATGACTCATTATAAGGTGTTTGTAGGTCGATGAATTGAAATTTGGGATTGCCCCTTTCCTTGATTGTGTTGTAAATTTTTCGACTCTCTTTATCTGATGACAGGTAAAACTCTACAGTCTTTTCACAGTCGGCTTGTGCAAAGAATTTCGTGTCGTTGGGTATAATTTTCCGTTCGTTTATTTGTAAGTTTTTTAATGGAAGTTCCTGAAGATCACCACCTATACAGTATTCTGCAATGCTGATTGTGGAAATCAACATATCAATTTCATTCTGCAAAAAGTAACGAAAATATCCGTCTGCATTTTAGAATAATGGACTTCTGTCGTTTAGAAAACGAAGAAAAAAACTCGTATCAAGCAACACTGCTCTTTTATGCGTCATAGTTTCCTCTGATTTCCGTTAACCAACTATCTGGGTCAATCGTGTCAAGCCAGTTTTTTTTGGCTTTGTTCCTAAGTTCTTTTAAATACTGTTCATCATATTTTGGTTGATAATCAACTAGTTCAATGAATTTGAGAGTTGATTTATCAATTTCTCCTGTTTCAGAATGTTGTTTTCCGGTAGCACGAATACCAAAAGTTTTGTAAAGCATATTTTCATCGTATCCTTCTAAAAATGTTTTTGGTGTTTCTATGGTTATACTACCGAGTTCGTCTGTCAAAAGATGAATATTGGCTTTTTCTTTTCCACCTGCATTTGTAACCTTGCCATAGAAATAGAATTCGGCATCGGCCCAAATAGCCTCTGTTCTGTGTAAACGCGTAGTTTTGTCAAGTTTTACTTCGTTTGTTTGATCAAGCGAAGTTTTTATGCTGAATGTATAATTCTTTTTTATAGCAATATTTTGGATGTTTTCAAATGCTTTTGATGTTCCAATGTCAAGAAAATCAATGTTTTGAGTTTTGTTTATTTGGCCTATAATAGCGTTAAACCCAATAATATACTGCATTGACGTTTTGAAAATATGCTTAACTGAACCTTCTTCAATTTTGTAACTTATAGTGGGTCTGTCTTTTTTATCTCCAGGGAAAAGTAAGTTTTCGGCATTTTCAAGCATAACAATTACATCCCGAATGTCGTAATTATCGGGAGAAAGGTCAATATTACCCATAGAACCTGTAATTCTTATCTCTATGAAGCCAGTGTTTTCCATATTGTAAAGATAGTAAAATAAAGTCCCTTTGTGTATGCTATTCAGCAAAAATATAGCAACTATATTTTCAATAACTTATATTCTGTGCCGGATAACCTGTTGCAGAAAACTCATCTATAATAATTTTAGTGTTTTTCCCTTTATGGTTCTTTAAGTCCTTATCTATCATGCCAAATAAAATTTCAGGCCAATCAATCCCTGGGTTTAATTTATTTTTATCACCTATATAAAAGTCTCCACGCATTTTTAGATATTGGTTTAAATCAAGAATTGTTTGAGCTACTATTCTATCGGTTGTCTTTTGGCTATTTTAGCTCTAATGCGCCATAATGTGCTTGCGAGAACCATCCCTCCTAGGTGATTATCATTGTAATTATCAAGTATATAGTTATTGTATGTATTATAACATGCCCACAAATACTTCGACATATCACTATTGGGGTTATTTATATCGTCTTTATACATTTCTTCCATATTCTTGAAAGTATAACGTAATGTATAAGTACTATCTAACGGGAAGCTGTAACTTTTTCTCGCATCGCGTCGGAATAGTTGTGGGTAATTTGGGTTTTCTTCAAACTCAATTGGCGAATTATTAAGTTAAGTTTCGCATGTCCCTTTTAGTTAGCATGGCTACGAGGTTTGATATTCATGTCTTTTATAAGTATCTCATTTTTAGTTAATAATTTTTGCATTAACAATTCGGTGGATTTTCTAATTTTCCAAAATGAGATTAGCTCCGCTGAACGTTGTTTCTTGGCAAGCCAAGCGAACAAGTTGAGTGAGCTCCGCTGAACGTAGTTTCATCGCTTCGCTACCAATTACAATGTAAATATGTTATTGGTAGTAAATAGTTTTACTCACAAAAGAAGATTCCTCCCTGCGGTCGGAATGACTTTGTCAACTTTTATTTGGTGGATGGGGATTGTTTGGCGGCTCTGCCGCCAAACAATCCCCCCTCCAAAAGCCATAGCAAGCAATCTGTCATTTCGAACGTAGTGAGAAATCTCGAGGCATCGTAGTATTATTAGGGGGAGAATTGGGGCGGTTTTGCCGCCCCAATCCCCCCCTCCCAGCATCACCATAAATATCCTTTTCACTTGTAGTAAAAAAGTCATTTATATCTGAAAGTACTGTTGTATCTTTGTTTAATAGCATATTTTATGGATTTTGTTTTACGACTTAAAGACGCTGATTATCAGTGGTTTTGCGTAATAAATACTCTGCTATCTTATTGCAAATCAACTAATTAATTTACTTGCGAAAATTTTGTAATATATTATATAATACCGATTGGATATCCGTAATATACCAATTGCATTAGCATAAACGGCTCTCACATCGGTATTATACGATAAAATTTTGGTCTTAATAATAATTACGTTTCGTATAACTTTCAATTATAGGTTTGACTTCCCGATACTGTTTTACCTGTTATTTCAATTGCTCCATTGCCTGTTATCAGATTTTTTCTACCAGTATTTCCTTTGGCACTAAGTGATCCACTTGTTGAGCTAAGATTAAATTTTAGCTGTTCGGGCGAGTTGGTTGATGCAATATTTATACTGCCGCTGGTAGTGTGAAATGTAGAGCTGCCGGTAAATGTTACTACTGAACCACGAATTGAGCCACTCACCGTTTTGATATTGATTGCTCCCGAAGCTTGATTAATATTCACCGAACCGGATGTGGTTGAAATAGCTGACTTTCCGTTGGTGTTGCTGGTTGTTACCCTTCCGCTTACAGTTTTTATCTTTATGTCATTGCCAGCTCCACTTATATTTACTGTTCCTGATGTTGTGGTAACATCACTATTGCCCGACACATTTTTAATGCTGATATCTCCCGACACAGCCTTTGATGTAATATTTCCGTTGATGTCGTTGCAGGTCTGGTCGCCCGATACGGTACGAACACCCACAGATGACGCTATATTGTTGATTTTAACATCTCCCGAAACTGTACTGAACCCAAATGTTGCTTTGCCCATGTTGCTTGTGGTTAAATTGCCACTCACGGTTTCTATATCCAATGATGTGTTGACTGGCAGAGTGAAAACAAAATGTCCTTTATTGTTGCCTTTCAGAATCTTAGGGCATTCAAGCCACACTCTAAGTGATGACCCTTTTTGCTCATATTTTATTTTGATATTGGCTTCGGAGTAAACTTCTCCTTTGAAATTTATCTCATCACTGTTGCCACCTGTAATAATAACATCGCAAAAAATGGCTTCCACCTTCAATGATGTTACATTGCTGAATTTCTGGTCGGCCTTGTCTATAAGTGGTTGTGCCAATAGTGCAGAAACTGTTATTGACATCATCAATACAAGGAATAGTTGTCTTTTCATAGC
Source organism: uncultured Marinilabiliaceae bacterium (assembly GCA_964635545.1). Classification (GTDB taxonomy): domain Bacteria; phylum Bacteroidota; class Bacteroidia; order Bacteroidales; family Marinilabiliaceae; genus JAGPIS01. The sequence goes on along the minus strand of CAZWOA010000134.1, from coordinate 435 downwards.
CCTATGTTTATGGTTATTTCTGATAGGACGTTTTAGTGTATCGAAATGTTACATGTTAGTTTTGACTTTCGTTGAATTAATTGTAAAATATTTATCAAATAAGCTCTTCTGCCAGTTGTTTCAAGTCCACTCCCGAGAGGTTGCCCGAGGTCATTATCAGCAAGTTGGAGTTTTCCCAGTTTGATGACTTTAGTCTCTCAATCAATTCCGTTGAACTGGTAAAAACAGTTAAGTTGCTTTGGTTGAATGCTTTCTCTACATCCTTTTTGTCGAATAGCGGTAACTTTTTGTGAGCCACTACTTCAGGATTGAAGAATACTATAGCCTCATCAGCCTCGGCCATCGTGCCCTCATATTGGGGCAGGAAATCGCGGTTAAGGCTGCTGAATGTGTGTAACTCCATGCATGCTACAAGTTTCCTTCCGGGGAACTGCT
>CAZWOA010000133.1:3789-6467 GCA_964635545.1 uncultured Marinilabiliaceae bacterium | reverse complement strand
ATAATGGTATTTATTCTTTAATACTCCATATAAACGGATTAACACTGTAGATCCATGTATTCCCGTTTATTATTACTGTCAAATCCGCGGGGGGCTACTTCTATGATTCTGTCTTTCATATCTAAATACTTGTTTATTATTAATGATGCAATCTACCTAATTTCAGCAAATCTTACAAGGAATAATTATCCACAATATTTTAACCCATAATATTATGTATATCAACAATAAAATTGTATAGTATCAAAAAAACCAACCAAAGCAGCACCTCTCCAGCCACTGCTTTGGTTATCAATTACTTAAACTTCTAGCATTCCATTTACTAGTTTGCTAAGAGGTTTTAAACTTATGTCTTTTGTAAGCGTTTCATTTTCAGTTAATAACTCACACAATAATAATTCGGTGATTTTTTTAGTTTTTTAGAATAAAATTATTGGCAAGCCAAGCGAACAAGTCGAGCGAGCTCCGCTGAACGTTATTTCATCGCATCGCTACCAGTGATAGCGATTGGGTAATGAGATCCCTCCCTACGGTCGGGATGACGGATAGTTTGCTATGTCTTGAGTAGGTGGTTTACAGCGAATTACCCCTCTTACTCTTCCCCACCACCATTGCGAACCACAGTATTACACCAAAGCAGATCATCGGAACAAGAAACGCCGAGCTCATGGCGTGTACATCAGCAATCCAACCCATAATAAACGGACAGAAGGCACCGCCCACTATCGACATTATAAGGTATGATGATGCCCGTTTACGTTCGCTGCCCATGCCGCTTACGCCAAGCGAGAATATGGTTGGAAACATTATGGACATAAAGAAATACGACATAAATAACGTTACGATAGAGAAGAATCCGAAGTTACCCACCGTGAGAGCCATAAGAACCACGTTGGCAAGGGCATAAATCTTCAGAAGTTTCTCACCTTTAACTCTTTGCATCATAAAACTACCGGTGAAACGGCCAAGAAAGAAGCACCCCATACCACCAAAAGCAAGAATTACTGATGCTGTTGTTTCGGGCGATGCAAACATACCGCTGCCGGCAGTGGTGCCAAAGAGCGATGCCGCCGCGATATGAATATGCTCCGTATTTTCTACCACATAATTGATAAACATGCTATTGATACCTGTCTGTGCAGCAACGTAAAGGAACTGTGCCACCACGGCAAACACAAAAATACGATTTGCCCACAGGCTGCCTTTATGCTCCTCATCGGCAATCTGCTCTTCCTCTATTTCGGGCAGCGGAACCAGCGAAAACAGCAGTGCCACAACCAATACCGAACCTCCCAAAACGGTATAAGGAAGAGCCAAGGTCTCGAAATGGGCACCTTCGGCACCACCGAATATTATCAAACCGGCGAGTGGCCCTATTATCCAGCCTATACCATTGAACGACTGCGACATATTGATACGCCTGTCGGCACTCTCGGGCGGTCCCAGTATGGTGGAATAAGGGTTGGCGGCAGTCTCGAGAAATGCCAGTCCGCATGCAATTACGAATAGAGCAGTGAGCACAGCCCCAAACTCGCGAATGAATGTAACAGGAATAAACAGAAATGCACCCGTCGCAAACAGAATCAAACCAAAGATGATTCCCTTACGGTAGCCAAACTTACGAATGAACCAGCCGGCTGGCAGTGCGGCAAGGAAATAGCCTCCGTACATGGCAAACTGCACCAATCCCGATTTTGCCTTAGAAATGCCTAATGCATCCTGAAAATGTTTATTGAGCACATCCAGCAGGCTATGGGCAGTGCCCCAAAGCAGGAATAGGGATGATATGAGGATAAAAGGAACAAGGTAATTGTGTCCTTTATGCTTAACCAGTGAGTCGAAGTTCATTTTATATTGATTTACCGTTAATTATTATTTTGCAAAGTAATTAATTACATATTGTCAAGTGAAAAGATACGGGTTGTCTCCACCCACTTGGAATCGTCGGTTATCCAGGGCAGTTTCTGTTGAAAACGCCACATAAACGCTTCCCACTCCTGCTGCTTCGGATGATTACCAATTATGGCCATCTCACCGGCAAAATCAAACCCGTAGGGAGTTTCCACAATCATCACCATGCGGTTACCTGCCAAGTATATCTCCATATCGCAGATACCCACCGATTTAAGGTCGGCAACAATCTCGGGCCAAATTCCTTTATCGTGGTAATATTTATACTCCTCGATAAGCTCTTTGTCATCCTTCAAATCGAGAATCTGCACATAGCGTCTTCTTATTTCTGAATGAGACTTAGCCAAATATCCTTTTTCACTCATCGCAACTTTTTATTTTTTTTGTTATCCACGTGTTAAATCACTCCTCTCGATACTCTCTACACTTTCGACACTCTCACTCCTTTCGCCACTCTCGCTACTCTCGACACTTTTATGGTCTATTCAACTCTTTAACTTTCAACCCTCCCTTGTCAATTCCCTCCTCTCGACACTCTCGACACTTTCGCCCCTTTCCCCCCTCTCGCTCCTCTCGCTACTTTCTACACTCTCGCTACTCTCTACCCTCCATCCTCTATTTGCTATCCTCCACTCTCTCCTCTCCCCTCCCAAAACCTCAGCTTCTCGTAACCACAAATCCTGTTTTCGACACCGTCATATCCACAAAGCGGGCTTTATTATTCACCGGGTTTGCCTCAAAAATCTCTCTCACCTTAGCTGCCGATT
>CAZWOA010000133.1:0-3689 GCA_964635545.1 uncultured Marinilabiliaceae bacterium | reverse complement strand
ATTTTGTTGAGAGTTGATAGATGCCGCGATGAATTCAGGAACATTCCCTGCACTATCTCGGCAAGAATATTTTTTGCTGTACGCGTAATTCCGGTATAGTAAAGCATAAAAGTACCGCTCGTCTTGGGCGATTCCATCACATCAGCCGGAAGCCATCTCACCACGGGAGTCTGTTCAAATCCGGGCACTGTCTCAATAAGCTTAATGCCATGCAGCACACCTCCTATCTGGTCCTGCCATCCGCCACCGGTTGTGAGCAGTTGCTCCAAAGCCAGTGTTTTATTGCAAATTTCAATCTTATCCCACTCCAGGGCGCAAAACTCCGATAGAGTACCCAGAATAGTGGCCGCAAGAATTGAGCTTGTACCCAGTCCCGAGCCTTTTGGAACTGCCGAAAGTATAGAAATCTCTATTCCCGAGCCAAAGTTACGAAGTCTATCCTCAAGAGTATCAACATCATCCGAAGCAAACCGGTTATGAAAACCTACCAATGACAAAGCTGCCTTGGGGATGCTGAATGGAGAGCCTACAACATGATAATTCTCCAGTTCGCTATAAGTGGTAACCAGCTCTTTTTCACCCAAATCGATGGAGTTGATTACAATATGATATTTACTACAGGGCTTCACAAACACCTGAATTGGCGGTTGCCCGTTAATCTCAATTGCCACGTTAACCACAGCACCGCCATTGATAAAGCAGTAAGGAGGAGTATCGCTCCAGCCACCGCCAATATCCATACGCAGCGGACTGCGCCCCCACACAATCTGGTCGTCTTTAACATTAAGGCGCGGCTGCTTTGGGTTATGCCCATGGATGGCAAGCACCGAACGCTGAAGCTCCTCAAACGCCATACGTTTATAAGCCTCGCCATCCTCACCGCGCCGAGTGGCCACCTTCGACCTGAACATATAATCGCTGGCTTTCTGAACACCTTGAAGTCCCTGCTGATGAGGAAGTTCAATATTATTGGCTGCAACAATGTCAGAAAGTTTATCGAGATCGAGCTGATAAAAAATGCTGTTTTTATGATTGGCTGCCAACCGTCCTATTGCATTCACCATAAAGGCATTACGCTGTGTGTAAACACGCCTGAGGTTAGCCTCCAAGCATATTTCTGATGCTGATAATCGTTTCGACTTCAGATACTTATACGAATAATCATCCGAAAGCCCTGGTTCATCAGCAATCAGCCAATTCATAAATCCCTGGTCTATGTCATTTATAGGCAGCACAACAAACAGAGGCGACTGTTGAATATCAGTACTATTATCAAACGGAACCTTGATGCCGCGCTTTTCAAACCATGAAGAAAGTGGCCTATTCATCCAAAGAGTGTCTTTTGATGATGCAGCACCTTTAAAAGCGTCGTTGAAGCCATAGGGCCGCACAGCGTAATGGTTGGCATCACCCACCGGCACCATGTCGATGCATATACCTGCCGGAATAGTTAACTCCCAGTCATTATGAGGAATTCCGGTAATAATATGATTTTCAGACAAATCCCAGCTTCCTGGCAAATACGAGTTTTCCAACCACAAATTACGTGAAGTAGGCTTCAGGGCAACCGAACAATCGCAATTCTGTATAAAAATCGATGGATGGGGCTTAATTTTCTTGTGCCATATTTCGCGCTGATCAACAATCAAATTTTGAAGTCTCTCAGTTGATTCAATAAGTTCAATATTTTTGCCAAAATGGTAAAATTCGCCATTCTCAAGTGTTACAACAGCCACCGAAAGCGGCGATATATCACTATCCGTTTGGGTAGGATTTGACCCCAATGCCAGTCCAAACTGACTATAGAGGTCATAATTATCGGCTATACTATTGATAAACTGCTGCTTGGATGCCTGCCAACCACATTTTTGCATCAGCACATCCACAGCACGGTCACTCAGCACCCAGATGCCAATGTCGAGCAAATAGTGGTAATTCTGATGATGCGCCGCTATTTCACTGTTGGAAGGTTTCTGAAGCATAAAAGCCAGTTCGCCGTGGTTATTGGCGGGCGTGAAGAACACACCATGGTTGGAGGCCTTTTCGGGCGATCCCCACAAGCCGAAACACACCACATCAGCATTGGGCATTGATGGCAGTTTACCGGGGTTGCGCACCAGCACGTCGCCACTGGCAATCAGCGTATTCTGCTCTTTTGATGATGCCTTCATAATATCCTCAAGAAGAGGAAGTTGCAAATCTAGCAAGTTCTGATTAACCGACTGCCCTCTTCCCCACCGGAATACCGGAATGGGAGCTAAAATCTTTCCTGTATAGGCGTAAGCAGGCAGGCGACGACTCTCACCTCCCGCATGAATTATAATCTTCTTGTCGCTGCTAAGCCATTTATTGAAATCATCACCTCCCGAAGCACCAAATGCACGATTTAGCAAGTGTGCAGTTCCGCCTCCCGAACCTATTTTAGTACCCTGCGGATCGGCAGTTACGAACCAGTTGGCAGTGCTGCGATTCTCAAGTTCGTTAAACGAATCAACAGCTACATCGGGCAGTGACAATAGATATTTAAACATCATCAATAAGTTAAAAAGAATAATCTTGCAAAAGTAGTTAAAAAGAAACTCGCATAAAAAGATATTTTGATAGTAATTTTTACGTGCTGCAAATCGACGTCTCCACCCCGATTCCGATAGCTGATCGGCTTATGAGAAATCTCCCGTCTAGATAGAGAAACGGGACCATGCAGTACATGTCCCGTCTATACGGGATATCTCTTTCGTGCTCTCTGTGCCTTTGTGGTTAAAAACTGGTTCACGCAAAGAACGCTAAACTTGTCCCGAATAACGGGAGGCACCGCTAAGATCGCAAAGAAATCCTCAACTACCTTAATGGTGAAAAATCAGCGTCATCTGCGTTGTCTGCGGGAAATAGATATCGCTTTTCGTGCCTTTGGTGCTTTTTGTGGTTAAAAACCCTCTCATCATCCTCGTTTGCAACGAGGATGCACTGGTTCTGCATTTGCAATGCCATTTAAGCATGACATCTTATTTCCTAAACAATTGTACTACAAATACTTAAACCATAAACCCCTCATTAAAAACGATGGGCAAATTGCGTCACTCGCCCCTCTCGAACTTTTATTGAACTATTTTACTATTGAACTATTAAAACTCTTTAACCATCTAACTATTTAACTATTCAGCTTTTAAACCTATTCAAGATGCCGCTCCTACGGAGCTAATGCTGACTGGCAACTTTTTGTCCTACAAAGATATCGCTCCGCTGGAGCTGACTTATGCCCATCGACCCTATTTATATGAAAATTTTTATGCTACCAATCTGTCGCCGCCCCAGCGGCTTTAAGAATTGACTGCTTCCGCCGCCCCAGCGGCATAAACTATTAAACTATTGAACTATTTAACTATTTGACTATTGAACTCATTAACTCTCCACCCCCCTCTCGCTCCTCTCGCTCCTCTCGAAACTTTTATGTGTCTCTTCAACTATTTAACTCTTACTCTCTTTAACTATTTAACCATTTAACTCTTTGACTATTAACTACTTGACTCTTAAGCTATTTAACTCTTAGTCTCTTTAACTTTTTAACTCTTATACTATCCAACTCTCCTTTAAATCATCCCAAAGAACGTGAGTGCAACCACAATATAGTGAGCAACAACACCTGCAAATAGGCCACCGATGGTTTGCGAAATAAGAGATAATGGCGTGAG
>CAZWOA010000132.1:0-6529 GCA_964635545.1 uncultured Marinilabiliaceae bacterium | reverse complement strand
TCTGTCATTTCGAACGTAGTGAGAAATCTCGAGGCATCGTAGTATTATTAGGGGGGGGGGAATTGGGGCGGTTTTGCCGCCCCAATTCCCCCCCCAGCATTACCATAGCACATCGTCATAAATATCCTTTTCACTTGTAGTAAAAAAGTCATTTATCTCTAAAAGTATTGTTGTATTTATGTTTTGCGACTTAAAGACACTGATTATCAGCGACCTTATCTAACAAACACGCTGCTATTTTATTGTAAAATCAACTAATTATTTTACCTACAAAAGTTGAATTATTAAAAGAACAATACCCTGAAGTGCATTAAAGTAATGAAATGATAGTTATTGATTAATAATACTCCTCGCTTCGTTAGATCCCTATCAGGTTTATATACACCCAGACGGTTTAGGAGATCTCTCACTGCGTTCGAGATGACGGACAATGCGACAAGAAGGGGTTAGGTGATTGGGGCGGCAAAGCCGCCCCAATCACCTAACCAAACAACTAAAGGCAAAGTCATTCGACCATAAGGAGGAATCTCATCCTAAAATATTACTTAACCAACATAAAACACCCTCAAAATGATGAAAAACAGGTAATTTGTGGTAAATTTACTATCATCAGAAAAAAAGAAAGAATGGCACTACACAACAAAATTGGCGCCGAGGGTGAAGAGTATGCGGTGAACTACCTTACCGGCTGCGGATATATTATACTGCACCGAAATTGGCGGCATCATCATAAGGAGCTGGATATAGTGGCTATGGATGGCGAAAAACTGGTGTTCATTGAGGTGAAAACCCGTAGCAGCAGTAATTGGGAGGACCCGAGTGATACGATTTCAAACTCAAAAATAAAATATTTGGCGGATGTGGGCGAGGCATATATCTATCACTACAACCGCATGGAAGAGGCTCGTTTTGATGTACTTATACTCATTAAAACAGCAATTGGTTATGAAGCCGAACTGATAAAAGAGGCATTTCACCCATGAAAATTTATTTTTAGCTGTAACATTAACACATCGCAAATCGTCATACCTTAAAAATGCACCAATAGCCTGATGACTACAAACGAATTTAACAAATCCGTTGATTTATATTCAGATTCGCTTTTTCGATTTATCCTTAAAAACATAAAGGATTACGAGAAGGCGCAGGATATTGTGCAGGACACCTACGAGAAACTATGGAAAAACCACAAAGATGTGGATGCCGAAAAGGTGAAAAGTTACCTGTTCAGCACCGGATACCACACACTTATCGACCTAACAAGGCGCGACAAGAAAAAGGGACGCTGGGAGGAAGCCGACCTCGGTAACCACGTGAGTCACAATAGCTACAGCGACCTAAACGAGATACTGCACAAGGCAGTGGAGCAGCTCCCCGAGACGCAACGAATGGTGGTAATGATGCGCGACTACGAAGGATACTCTTACTCCGAAATAGGCGAAATAACGGGACTCACCGAAGCACAGGTAAAAGTTTACATCTATAGGGCCAGAGTATTTCTGAAAAATTACATTGGAAAAATGGAGGTGTTGATATGAAAATTACAGCTAACAACTATCAGGAGTTTCTACTCGATTACTTCGAAGGCAACCTATCGAAGGAGGAGATTGATATGCTGCATCAACTGGCCAGGGAGAACAGCAACATAAGGGAGGAGCTGGAGAATTTTGAAGAGATACCGCTGACACCGCCACCGATAGAATTAAACATAAAAAACTCGCTCTACAGAACCGACAATGAAGGCACCGAACTAAACAATGCTGAATACCTGATAGTTAAACACTTAAAAGAAGGACTAACACCTTATGAAGAGAAAATACTATCGCACGAGTATAAATCAGAAAAAGCAAAAGAGCGAGAAATTGCCATAATGAAAATGGCAAAATTGCAGCCCGGTGAAGAGACATTCCAACTGAAGAGCAAGGTTAAAAGAGTGCCGGTAATCAGACTGTCAGTCAGCACCGCACGCAAGGCAGCTGCCATAGCTATATTGCTGATTGCCACTACTATATCATTATGGTTTGCCAATGATATGAACATCAGCAAAGAACCGTTGGTTGCAAAAGTTGAGAAAACAGAAAATATAAAACCAATAATCAGTAATAAAACATCAGAAAAAGAGAGTAATACTTCTGATAGAGAGCATAATACGCAAAAAAGTACAACCTCATCAGAAAAAACAGAAAAAACCATTACCAACTCAAATCAAAAGATTGATAATAAGGAAATTAACACAGAAACAATCATCAATAAAGAGGATGAGCAACAGAAAAATATAGACTTGCAACCAATGCAACCACTAACAGCGATGGCTGCCACCGTAACATCAGATGAGCAAGACATAAATGCTTATGAAATAGGCGTTAACCATATGATGCCGCTCTATATTGCAATGCTCAACAACAAACCAAGCGAGGCAACTGCACAGGAAAACACCACTCCACGACGGTTGACGCTGCTTGAAGGAGGCATAAAAGTATTCAACTTAATATCGGGCAGGGACTACAGAATGGAAATTTGCGAAGATAAAGACGGAAATGTAACCGAGTACAACTTAATAACCGAAAACCGGATAATAAATAGACAAATAAGGAGATGATGAGCTATCTTTGCATAATTATTGAGAAATAAGATAATATATCTTTTTTATTGCATAGTAGTTTTATGAACCTTCAAAAAATAAGGATAACTTCAATTACAGAGCCGGAGTTTCACCATTTCTGGCATATTTATAATGAGAGTTTCCCCGAAATAGAGCGTAAAAACCTGAAAGGATTGGAGATTGCATTATCTAAAGAGCAGTTTCACAATATGTTAGTCACCCTTGACGGTAAGCCGGCCGCATTTTTATCATATTGGCTATATCCACAGTTTTGCTACCTCGAGTATATAGCCATCAGTCCCGAATTAAAAGGAAATGGTGCAGGCACTATGATTTTGAAAGAGCTGATTGATGGTACATCTCAGCCTATAATACTTGAAATAGAGCACATTACAGATAACACTACACAAAGAAGACAGAACTTCTATGAGCGATTGGGCTTTATTGCCAATCCGGAGCATAACCATGAGCAACCACCTTACCAACAGGGATTTAAGCCACTCCCAATGCTACTAATGACCTATCCGCAGAGGATATCAAAAGAGGCATACGCGCACTTCAAAAATCTACTAATCAACGAGATGGCCGAAATATGAAAACCACCACCAAACATCTGGAAGAGAATTTAAAGAGTTATGCGGCTAAAAAGCTTGAAGGAGCTGAGCCGGGGCACGACTATTGCCATTCGTTACGGGTGCTACACAATGCCCGTCAACTGATGGAAGGCATCGAGGTAAATGAGGCGGTTATAATTGCGGCATCACTGCTTCATGATATTGCCGACAGTAAATTTGCAGATGAGGAGAGTGCGCTTCTTGAAATAGATAAAACACTAACAGACAACAACATAGAAAAAGAAGACCGTAGTCATATAAAATCAATAATCACTAAAATGTCGTTCTCGAAAGAGAGAGCAGGCACCGAACCGTGGAAGAGCATTGAGTTCGACATAGTGCAGGATGCCGACCGCCTCGACGCATTGGGCGCCATAGGCATTGCACGGGCATTCAGCTATGGTGGTTACAGGTCGCGCCCCTTGTATGGCGAGAATAGAGCATCGACCATAGCACACTTCCACGAGAAGCTGCTGCTACTACACGATATGATGAAGACCGGAAAAGGGAGAGAGATGGCGATTGAAAGACGCAATTTTATGTTGCAGTTTTTAGAGCAGTTTAATAATGACTGCAATATTTAAAACATAGTACAAAAACCTACGTTATATAAGTTAATCAGCAATAATACTTATGGCCAGCAAGAAGAAAACAGCTTCTAAAAAATCAAAAACTACAGGAAAGAAACGCAATCCGGTGGTGCAGGTACTATTTTACCCATCCACACACCCTTCGTGGAAGGTGAGATGGGGCTACAATGCACTGAAACTACTATGGATGATAGGTTTCACCGCATTTTTATTTGTGTCGTTGGTGTATATAGGCCTTTTTGGACGGCTTCCCGGCTATGACGAACTTGGGCGAGTATCCAACAATAACGCATCTGAAGTTTACACCTCCGACGATGTGCTTATGGGGCGTTATTTTATCGAGAACCGGCTAAGCATCGACAACAGCGATATATCGCGCCACGTTATTAATGCACTGGTAGCCACCGAGGACAGCCGTTTCTTTGAGCACAAAGGCATCGACATGATGAGTATTGCACGCGTAATGGTTAAAAGCATCATCATGGGCGACAGCAGTCAGGGCGGGGGGAGCACCATAAGCCAGCAACTTGCCAAGAACCTGTTTCCACGCAAAAGGCTGGGCATATTCACACTTCCGGTGAGCAAAGTGAAGGAGATATTCATCGCATCGCGACTGGAAAAAATATATTCAAAAGAGCAGATATTGACCCTCTACCTCAACACAGTGCCTTTTGGCGAAGATATTTACGGTATTGAGGCTGCTGCACACCGCTTTTTCAGTCGTAAGAGCAAATGGCTTGAACCACCACAGGCAGCAACCCTCATCGGGATGTTGGCGGCCAACACTGCCTACAACCCACGGATGAACCCCGAACGCTCTACACAACGACGTAATATAGTGCTGGCACGCATGGCCGACCAGGGTTTCATACCCAAGGATAAACTGGAAGAGTACCAGGCAGAACCACTAATGGTGAAATATGCACGCCTCGACCGCAACACCGGTATAGCACCCTACTTCCGAGATATGGTGAGGGTGGAAGCAGAACATATTCTAAATGAAAAATATGGCGACCAATATAACATATTTACTGATGGATTGAAGATTGTAACCACCATAAACTCACGCATGCAGCGCTATGCCGAAGAGGCTGTGAAAGAGCATATGGCACAGGTGCAAAAACAGTTTGATGCCCACTGGGCCAATAAAGAGCCGTGGCATCAGCACCCCGAGGTATTTAAAAATGCGCTTCAGCAATCACCTCGCTATCGCAAACTTAAAGCTGCAGGATTGAGCGAACTCGCCATTATGGAAAATATGGACACACCGGTTAACACAGTGATATTCACCCACGAAGGCGATAAGCAGGTTACAATATCACCGGCCGACTCGGTGCGTCATTACCTCAAGATGCTTAACACTGGCGTATTGGTTGTGCATCCACAATCGGGCAAAATATTGGCTTGGGTAGGTGGCATAGATCACAAAAGTTCTGAGTTTGACCATGTTACATCCAAGCGTCAGTCAGGCTCTACCTTCAAACCCATAATTTATGCAGCAGCGATGATGAACGGCATAGAGCCCGACCAATACATATCCAACGAAAGGCGCACATTTGCCAAGCACCGCAACTGGTCGCCTGCCAATGCCGATGGCGAATATGGAGGATATTACACGGTGAAAGGAGCGTTGGCCAAATCGGTTAATACCGTAACTGCCTGGCTAATAGACCAGGTGGGCGTAAGCAGGGTAGTATCGATGGCACGCCGTATGGGCATCGAATCATCACTGCCCGAAGTGGCAAGCATAGCACTGGGCACCGCCGATGTGTCGCTCTACGAGATGGTGCGGGCATATACCACATTCCCCAATTACGGAACGCCTGCAACGCTACAATCCATAGTAAGCATAACAGACCGTGACGGCAATGAGCTATACAAATATGAACGGCCCGACATAAACGAGCCAGCACTCAGCGAAGATGCCGCCTACTACATGGTGGATATGCTACAGGAGGTTATCAACTCAGGAACGGGAAGGAGCTTGCGTTACAACTACGGATTGTATGGCGACATAGGCGGAAAAACCGGAACCACACAGAATAATACCGACGGATGGTTTATCGGCTTCACGCCCAACTTGGTGGCAGGTGTGTGGGTAGGTGCCGACCAGCCAGTGGTGCGCTTCAGAACAACTGCATTGGGACAGGGCGCATACATGGCGATGCCAATATTTGGTAAGATGCTGCAAAAAATACAACGCGACCAAATGGTGGCCAACTATACCAATACATATTTCAGAACTACTCCCGAAGAGCTGCAGGAACATCTCACTGCCGAGCTATTCTCAGAGACCGACCCTTCGGTATATTACATAAACCCACTGAGGGACTGGTGGCATAGAGGGGACTCACTGAGAGACCAACGTAAAGCAGAGCGTGACTTACGCCGAGAGCAGAAGAAAGACGCTCAGGATGAACGAGATAACATATTCAATAAAATGAAGAACTTGTTTAAGAAGAAAGAGTAAGGCAATGGGGAATGGGCAATTAACAATGAACAATTAACAATTAACAATAGGCATGACGTATTACCTCTCAATCCACTGAAGGGGAAGTGTCCGCTATGGATTTAGGATGAATTAGATAGCAAATGATTGCACTGCCACTCCAGGCAGAGATTAGATTAATTGCCACGGGCTTCAGACCGTGGTTAAGTGAGTAAAGGCAAAAAGGCTTTAGCCAAAACTTTACAAATAGTATTTGGACTAAAGTCACACCGTG
>CAZWOA010000131.1:0-6556 GCA_964635545.1 uncultured Marinilabiliaceae bacterium | reverse complement strand
GCAAGCATAAGAAATAAAAAAAGGGATATGTTTTTGTATTTAGGCATTGAGTAAAATATAAAATAGGAGGCAAGAAATACCCCACCTCCTATTGAAAACATATTATTCAATTCTCCACTTTGGATCACCGGCAGAATCTCTACCTTCAAAAGTGTCGTCTATAATTGTAAAATCACCATTGGAAGGATCAGCAAATAATTCGGTTGATGACTTTCCATAAGAAGTAAGACCTGCAATAGCATTACTACCAAGCACCCAATCGGTTGTTGCATAGCAATTAATTACAGATGCTGCTTTAGCTGCTCGAATACCTTTAGCTCCGGTGTGCTGGGTAGCACCCAAAATAGTATTTGCCAGAGTTAGATTAGCTGATTGAAATCCTGCACTGAAATCGATAAAATAACGACCAGAACCAAGAATATTATTGAAAGTACAATCAGAAATAGTAATTGCGTTATTGTTGGATGCACTGTGAACAATAAAGCGCGATACACTATAGAACGTACTATTGGTAACAAGTATATTATCAATCACGCTATTAGCCACATTGTTATTAACAAAGTAGTAAGAATCCGGAAAATTGTATGAAGTACAATTATTGAAAGACAGCGTTCCGATATACTTGGTTTCAGCACCTTGCAAACGAATCACACAGTTTTTAAAATCATGTAATTCACAATTCTCAAACTCAATATTTCCAACATTTGCTGCTAATGTTTGGTTAATCAGATAGTTATAAGTAGCCCCAGTTTCAGCACCTGTCTCATCATATCCTATTCCTGTTATTTCAAGATTAGTAAATTTAAGGAAAGTATGAGCAGCGCTTAGTGTAAATAAGTTTTGAGACATTACAGCTTTCGAAGCACCAGGTAATCCGAAGAAATGGAGTGATAAACCATCAGGAATCACAATCGCTTCGCTAATACCGAAATATGCTCCGGCAGGAATGGCAATAGTAACATTTCCATGATTAGCACCCAGATCATCAAAGAATTCTTGAGTTACAACATCACCAGCATTCCAGTAAACTATATGCTCAGCTGCAGGAACTTCGGGGAAGGTAACGAATGAAATAGAACCACGACGATTTTCGCCATTATAAATTTCGGCAACATAGCTGGTTTGTGGCAATAGATTCTCTACCAGAAGAGAACCATTGGCTACATTTTCGCTATTCAACGCAAACTCCTCAACCACATTGCCTTGCGAATCTTTAACAACAAGTTTGGTAACAGCTTTTCCGGCACTCCATCTAAGAGTTACAGTTGTTGCCGATCTATCGGCATCTTTAACTGTTTCCATAATCTGTTCCGACTTGGTTTTAAAATATACCGATGCAAAAGCTGATTCTTCTTTTTCAGGGTTTGAAGGTTTTGCCTTTACACGAACAGAATATTCTGAGCTTCCTTCAAGATCACTTAAAGAGTAGCTAGCCTCTGTAGATTCGTAATTACCTACAATGTTGGTAAATTCCATACTATCTCTCGATAGTTCAAGAATATACTTTTCAGTTCCGGGAATAGCACCCCAAGTCAGTTCGGCTGTATTGGCAGTAACACTAGAAGAAGCCAAACTTGTAGGGCGGAAAGAACGGTTATAGCTACTATCCACATCCCACTCGTTAGTATCGTCGCATGATGAAAAAGCCAAAACAAGAGCTAATGCACCAAACGCCACCTTTATTTTAGAAATATAATTTGTAATCATATCCATCTTGTTTTTAAAGGGCATCTTATCAATTGTAAAACTGATAAGACACCTTGAATTCTTTAATTAATACTGATAAGAGTTAGATATTGTACCGTTTGATTGCGACACCACCTCCTGATATATTGGAAAAAGGTGACGGTTGGCAACTGTTGAATTAAGTCCTGAACTGAACTTAGTAACAATATCCAAATAATTAGTCTTATTGTCATCAGAATACCCAGAAAGGAACTTCACAGGTTCTTCATATCCTGTTAGCTGGTCAGTTCCTTTATCCTCATAGAAGTTGAATGATGACATATCAAGAGTCTCACCATCAGCATTATATTTAAAATGAAGAGCTGTAGGAGTTGTAACTGTTTGTCCTGATAGGTTTATAAATGAACCGCTATCAAACATATCTGCGAATTTCTGACGTTGAACTTGGATAAAATCACCAAGAAGATTCCAACGTACAAGATCATATTTACGGATACCTTCTCCACCAAACTCAAACATACGCTCATTGGCAACAGCCTTGAAAAACTCATCTTTATCATTAAGGGCATCTACATAGTTCTGTACCTTTGTTTGTTGATCGGCTTCGCCAAATGCTCTTGAACGAACATCTTTAAGTGCCTGTTTGGCTGCAGCTGTAGGAGCACCATTAATTTCATTCTCAGTTTCGGCAAACATAAGAAGCACATCAGAATATCGCATCATAACCCAGTTGATACCCGATCCAATTTTACTGGTAGCGGCTAAGTTAGTGCTTAAGAACTGGTCACTCATCCAGCGCTGATCATATTTTCCTATAGTCCAAGAGAAAGGGTTACTTACAACCACTTCCATAGGTACGTTTTTCTTTTTATCGTTTGGTTTAAATTCATAGATAGCAACAGAAACATCCCTACGAATATCTTTAGGATCAAACTGATAGAAATAGTATGGAGTAGTTGAAACCACATTGGCATTATTACCAAAACCGTATTTAGTATTTGTACGGAATCTCACACCATTTGAGTAACCAATTTCACCACTTCTTGAGAAACCTAAAGCAACTTCAAACAGGTTTTCATTATAAGTAGTTTCGGTAGTTAGTTTACAAAGATTTTTAAAAATCTGCACATAGCTAGGATTCAAACGATGTGGCCCTTCATTAATAATTTTGGCACAAGCAGCATTTGCAATTTTATAAAATTCAATATAATTGCTTCCACGCTCTGTAGGAAATCCTTCCTTATTACGAATAGAGTAACCACCGCGAGCAAGTGCTATGCGGGCCTGAAGACCAAGAGCAAAACCTTTTGTTATCTTCTCGGGTTTATTACCCCAATCAAGATAAGAAGCAGCAATATCAAGATCACTTATCAGATGCTCCATAATTTCATCACGATCTGCTACAGTAGGATAGAAGTTAGCCCCATCAGAAAGAGTTGGCTCTAATTTGAAAGGCACATCACCCCAATGGCGAACAAGTTCAAAATAATATAGGGCACGAAGAGTATATGCTTCACCAAGATATCCTTTCATTACTTTGCTTGTTGACTCGTTAGAGAAAGCAGAGCTCTTAGGGATTTCAACTATAGCAAGGTTAGCTCTCTCAATAGCTTTATAAAGCAGAGTCCAAGTACGGTCAAGGTGACCGGCCCAAGAGGCTTGAGACATATAATTACTTATCCCCCTGTTACCTTGTTGATTATACGAAGAAGCATCAGCACCTGTAACCTCAATATCACTATTGGTGCTGTACATTAGGCTCAAACGCGAAGCATACATTGCATCTTCAGTCATAATTGCATATATGCCGTTAATTGCTGACTCGGTGTAAGCCGGAGTTGAAAACACAACATCTGCAGTGTATTCAGAATCGGAAGTTTGCTCTAGGAAATCGGAACAAGAAGAGAATCCAATCAAAGCAAACGCCAATGTTATATTTAAAAATTTTTTAATCATGTTGCAGAGAATTAGAATGATAAGTTAACACCAAAGACATACTGTCGGCTTCTCGGATATGCCGAATAATCAACTCCTGGAGTTAGTGGAGTGCTTCTGCGAGAATCCACCTCCGGGTCGAAACCTGAGTAGTTAGTCCATAAAGCAAGATTATAACCGGTAAAGTAGAATCTAGCACTGCTCAAATGGGCTTTCTTAACAATATTTGTTGGTAATGTATAACCTAAAGTCACATTATTAAGGCGAAGGAATGAACCATCTTCAATAGCATAAGAGTGAAGAACAGTAGTAGTGTGCAAAGGCATCCACATTGTCTTTCCTTCATTCAATTGCTGAAGAAGTGCAGGATTGGCATTTTTACCATGATAAATATTTAAGCCTGTAGCAGGGTCAATTGTAGTAAATCTGTTAGACAAAGACATTTCATCGCTAAGGTTTTGATATTTACGCGAAAGTAACTGAGCTGAATTATCAAGTTTATTAGCGTTATACACATCATTACCATACGACCAGTTAAAGAATGCCGATGCATCAAAGCCTTTCCAACGACCGTTAAGAGCGAAACCACCCACGTGTATTGGCTGAGCTGAACCGATAACAACTTTATCATTTTCGTCAATAACATTATTACCATCCATATTCTTGAATTTCAATGCACCAGGGCCAAAATAAGAACCTGCGGATGTTAATGAGCTATTATCTGCTACACCAGGATTAAGAACCCATTTTTGAGTAGAGCTATTAAAGGTAAAATCGTCGAAGCTATACATACCATCAGTAACATAACCATACATCAGACCAACCTCTTTACCTTCCATAACCATAAAGTCGCTGGTAGGTGCTGCTGAACCGTTCCATCCAGAAGAGTAAGTTTTATAATTATCTTTACCGTTTACAAATTTATCAACCTTGTTTTTATTGAATGTAATATTGAAAGAAGCACCAATACCCCAATCTTTACGTTCGACAATGCTTGCATCAAGAGTAAACTCGATACCACGGTTAGAAGTTTGACCAATATTCTTCATTTGGGTTTTATAGCCTGTACTTTCAGGTATTGGTTGCTCAATAAGCAAATCAACAGTGCGGTTATAGTACAAATCTAAAGTACCATTAATCTTACCTCTAAAGAAACCATAGTCAACACCCAAGTTTGAAGTATGTGTGGTTTCCCATTTAAGATCTTTATTTACCAATACAGTATTGGGAATCAACTGTGAAGCAGGATTTTCACCAGGGAAATATGGTTTATTTTCATCACTGGTAGAGAAGCTTTGTATATACAAACCACTGGCAATACGGTTATTACCTGACGAACCATAGCTTGCACGCAGTTTAAGGTTGTATAACCAATCTGCTTCCATAAACGACTCTTCAGAAAGTCTCCAAGCCAAAGCTACCGAAGGGAAATACCCCCAACGATTATCTTTAGAAAACTTACTGGATCCATCGGCACGAAGCGTGGCAGTAAGAAGATAACGATCTTTTATAGAATAGTTTACGCGACCAAAGTATGAACTCAGATTAACATCAGCATTTACATAAGTTTGAGTAGCAATGGGAGTACCTAAGTTAAACATCGACAATACGTTAGATGCGCTCATGCCTGATGGGAAGTAACGAGACTCATTGGTAACACTTTTGCCATTTTGTGAAGACATTTCTTGCCCAATCATAACGTTAATATTATGATTAGGAAGGAGGTTGTTTTTCATATAAGTCAAAGTATTGGCAAATCTCCAATCCTGCCCTTCATACTGATATATACGCCCAACCGGCTGACCAGCATACTGTTTAGACGTACTGGTTGAAGGTCCCCAAACATAATCTGTACGATTATTATTGAAAGAGTATCCCCACTCCGAACGGAATGTTAATGGTTTAACAATCTTCCAGTTAATAGCACCATTGAAAGTACTGTTTAGTTTGTATTGCTTTTTATACTCATCATTAACCGACTCTACAGGATTGTAAAGTAAACTGCTTGACTCAGGGCTATTAATATCATCATCGGCAATAGAGCCATCGGTAAATTCGCGTAACCCTTTAGTAGGTGCATATTTAACTGAGTTACGAAGCTTGGTATTAGCGCCAGATTTCTCAGAAGCGGTACCAGCACCATCAGTAATAGAATATGACATTCTGGTATTAAAATCTAAAGTAAACTTATCACTAAGTTGACTTTTCATTTTAAAGTTGATGTTGTTACGCTCAAAGCCTGAACCAATCATAATACTCTCTTCATCAGCACGGGTAAGGCTTAAGTTATAAGTACTAGCCTTTGTACCACCACTTATACCAACATTATAATATTGCTGAATAGCGGTACGTCCAAAAACTTCATCCTGCCAATCGGTACCAGCAACCGACTTATAAATATCCAAATCATCATAAACTCCATAATAATTCTGAAAAGTTGACGATTGATCAATTTCATGCTGATACAACACATATTCATATGGACTAAGAACTTCCAATGATTTGATTTTCTGACGGAAACCAACATATGAGTTTACATCAACTTTAATTCTACCCTCTTTACCACCTTTAGTAGTAATAAGAATAACACCGTTTGCACCTCGAGCACCATAAATAGCAGTTGAAGAGGCATCTTTAAGAACTGTAATATCCTGAATATCAGATGGAGGAATATTATTTATTGAATTTACAGGGAAACCGTCAACAATAAATAAAGGTGAGTTGTCCTGCGAAATAGAACCACCCCCACGAACACGGATTTTAATCTCTGCATCTGGTGAACCTTCTGTAGTGGTAACCTGAACACCTGCCAAACGACCTGTAATAGCTTCAGCAGCCGATGACACAGGCACATCTTTAAGCACACTCTCTCCCACAGTTGCTACCGAACCGGTAACGTCACGCTTGCGTTGCACACCATAACCCACAGCAACCA
>CAZWOA010000130.1:0-6795 GCA_964635545.1 uncultured Marinilabiliaceae bacterium | reverse complement strand
CGGCAGGTGCCGGCCTTAAATTTAATACTATATCTATTGATGCCAGCTACATTATTCCGGTGGTGGCCAATAACCCGCTTGCCAATACGGTGAGGCTTACACTAGGCTTCGACCTTAGCAAGCTACCTACAAAGAAGAGATAATTAGAAGTGATAATAGTAAATCGCCGGTAGGAACATTTCTTGCCGGCGTTTTTTTGTTGTTCATCTTTGTTAAACAATGATGAATATGATATGTTATCTTTGCAGATGTAAAGAATAAAAATGAGTTGTAGATATGCATAAAATACGAGTTGGCTTCGGCTTTGACGTGCATCGTCTCGAAGCAGGATATGAGTTTTGGCTTGGCGGCATTAAAATTGATCATGAAAAAGGTTGTGTGGCGCACTCCGATGGCGATGTGCTGGTGCATGCTATTTGCGATGCGCTGCTGGGAGCCGCCAATATGCGCGATATTGGTTATCACTTTCCCGATAATAGTGACGATTATAAGGGTATTGACAGTAAAATATTACTGCGCAAAACGGTTGACATCATCGCCACTAAAGGATATAAAATTGGTAATATTGACTCAACCATTGCACTGCAAACACCTAAAATCAAGGGTCTGATACCTCAAATGCAACAGGTGCTAGCACAAGTGATGGGTATTGATGAGGATTGCCTTTCGATAAAAGCCAGTACTACCGAAAAACTTGGTTTTGAAGGTGAGGAGCGTGGTCTCACTGCTTATGTAACTGTGTTGATTTATAAGGATTGATATGGATGTTAAACAGATAATTGAAGAGGAAGAGGCTGTTATGCTTTATTTCTCGGGCGGACATTGCGGCACTTGTGTTGCATTGAAACCTAAGTTGGAAGAGCTTATGACTCAGCGATATCCGAAAGTTAAATTTGTTGATGTTGACGTGACTCTTAACCCTGAGGTAGCTGCCAACTTCACTATTTTTACCGTTCCGTCGGCACTGCTATTCACGCAGGGTAAGGAGGCTAACCGATTTATCCGCAATTTCGGATTGGTGGAGGTGGAATCGGTTTTGGATAGGATTTATCCGTTGATATTTGAATGATTAAAACATTTTCGGCAGACCTCCCCAGCCTGCCGAAATCGTTATTAAAACAGTGATTCTATAAGTTTGTCATCTGCAATATTTGGTATTGTAACCTTTAGTTCCGGATACATCTTCATTGCCCGCTTTATGGCAAATATGGCACCATCGTTGCGTGCCCAGCTGCGGCGCGATATGCCGTTATTGACATCCCAGAACAGCATCGATTCCAGTCTTCGCTGCGAGTCGGCAGTGCCATCGAGCATCATGCCAAAACCGCCATTTATAACTTCGCCCCAGCCTACACCGCCGCCGTTATGGATTGATACCCAGGTGGCACCTCGGAATGAGTCGCCTATCACGTTGTGTATCGCCATATCGGCAGTGAATTGCGACCCGTCGTAGATGTTGGATGTCTCACGATAGGGGCTGTCGGTACCTGATACATCGTGGTGGTCGCGCCCCAAAATCACAGGCGCCGATAGTATGCCATCGGCTATTGCTTTGTTGAATGCAGATGCTATTGCCATACGCCCTTCGGCATCGGCATATAGGATGCGTGCCTGTGAGCCCACCACCAGTTTATTGGTTGCTGCCTCTTTTATCCAGTGAAGGTTATCAGCCATCTGTTGCTTAATTTCAGCAGGTGATTCACTCATAAGTTTTTCAAGCACTCGAGCGGCTATATCGTCAGTTTTCTGTAGGTCATCAGGATTATTTGACGCACACACCCAGCGGAATGGCCCAAATCCGTAGTCGAAACACATCGGCCCCATAATATCCTGCACGTAAGATGGATATCGGAACTGCTTATTCTCCTTGAATATATCGGCACCTGCACGGCCCGACTCAAGCAGGAATGCATTACCATAATCGAAGAAGTACATCCCTTTGGCAGTAAGCTTGTTAATCGCTTTTACGTGCCTGCGTAGCGTATCCTGTACTCTGGCTTTAAACTCATCAGGGTTCTCGGCCATCATTCGGTTCGACTCCTCAAAAGTTAGTCCTGCAGGATAGTATCCGCCTGCCCATGGGTTGTGCAGTGATGTTTGGTCGGAACCTAAATCTACCTTAATATCATGTTCGGCAAAATATTCCCATAAATCAACCACGTTACCTGCATAAGCTATCGAAACTGTTTCGCGATTATCAACAGCCTTCTTTACGCGGGCAGCCAGTTTTTCCCGGTTATCCTCCACTTCATCCACCCATCCCTGTGAGTGGCGTGTGTGGGTTGCTTTAGGGTTTATCTCTGCCACAATACTTACGCATCCTGCTATGTTGGCTGCTTTAGGCTGTGCGCCCGACATTCCGCCAAGGCCTGATGATATGAACAGCTTGCCTTTCAAGTCACTGCTGCCTTTAGATATCATGCGGCCAGCGTTGAGTATTGTTATGGTGGTGCCATGCACGATACCTTGCGGACCGATATACATAAACGAGCCGGCAGTCATCTGCCCATATTGAGTTACTCCCAGAGCATTGAAGCGTTCCCAATCGTCGGGTTTGGAGTAGTTGGGAATCATCATGCCATTGGTTACAACCACGCGCGGTGCGTCTTTGTGCGATGGGTACAATCCCATGGGGTGGCCGGAGTACATCACGAGAGTCTGCTCGTCGGTCATGTTGGCGAGGTACTGCATCGTTAGGCGGTATTGTGCCCAGTTTTGAAACACAGCGCCATTGCCTCCATAGGTTATTAATTCGTGCGGGTGCTGTGCCACTGCATGGTCGAGGTTGTTGCTCAACATCAGCATTATGGCTGCTGCCTGCCTGCTTTTATGTGGAAAATCGTCAATATGACGTGCTTTTATCTCGTAGGTAGGCCTAAAACGGTGCATATATATGCGGCCGTAGGTGTTGAGCTCATCAAGGAACTCTTTGGCAAGCGTGTTATGATGATGAGGCTCGAAGTAACGAAGTGCATTTTTAAGTGCAAGCTTTTTCTCTTCCGAGCTCAAAATATCTTTTCTTTTAGGGGCGTGATTCACTTTTTCGTCCCATTGGGCATACTCCGGGAGAACTGCCGGGATACCCTCTAGTATCATATCCTTAAATGATAAGCTTTTCATGTTGTATCTATTTTATTATCATATACTTAAGTTGGTTGGGGTTTGAGTTTGAAATTATTATTTCAAATCTTGATAAAAATAATAGAAATCATCAGAAATCATAATGATATAAATCAATTGTAAATAATTTAGAAAATAATATATATCTTCAACTTCTTGAGATAACCGGCCCTATCTATCCATATTTAACCTATAAAGTAATGTTTTTTTATGAGAAAACTAGTTGTAGTTCTATCAATGTTCGTGGCGGCTGTTATGGCCAGTGGTGCTCCGGTAACCATCAGAATATCAACTGATAAAACTGAGTTGGTGCTGAAGACAGGTGAAAATGGCCGACTTTTTCAACAATATCTGGGCGTAAAACTTAATGATGCCTCAGAGTATGATGCATTATCTCTCAATTCGGCCACCGATGGGCTTGGCTGGGAGGTTTATCCTACCATGGGGTCGGATTATTATTTCGAACCGGCCTTCGGAATGCGTCATAATGATGGTAATCTAACCACCATCCTCGAATATGTGACCCATTCGCAGAGACAGATTGACGATAATGTTACTGAGACAATAATCACACTTAAAGATAAGCTCTATCCCGTTGAGGTTAAGCTGTTTTACATGACTTTCAGCCATGAGAATGTGATTAAATCGTGGAGTGAAATCAGCCATAAAGAGAAAAAACCTGTTAGCATAAACCGTTATGCCTCGTCGTTACTCTATTTCAGGGAGGGGAGTTATCACCTCACCGAGTATAGTGGCGACTGGGCCAAAGAGGTACGTGAGTCATCGCAGCAACTTAATTTTGGTAAGAAGGTTGTTGATTCTAAACTGGGTACAAGAGCCAACTTGTTTGCATCACCATTTTTCATGATTGGTTTTGATGGTGTGGCACGCGAAAATGATGGCACTGTACTGATGGGAATCATAAACTGGACGGGTAATTTCAGATATACTTTTGAGGTTGATAATTTTGATAATCTGAGAGTTGTGTCGGGCATTAATCCTGATGCATCCGATTATGAACTTAAACCCGGCGAGGTTTTTACCACTCCCGATTTTGTATTTACCATCAGCACTGAAGGGCGTGGAAACGGAAGTCGCAACATACACCGCTGGGCACGTAAATATCAGCTTAAGGATGGAATGGGCGACCGCATGACGCTGCTCAACAACTGGGAAGCTACCTATTTCACTTTTGATGAGCCCAAACTTGCGTCACTGATGAAAGAGGCTAAAGAGCTTGGTGTGGATATGTTTTTGCTGGATGACGGATGGTTTGGAAATAAATATCCGCGCCATAGTGATACTCAGGGACTTGGCGATTGGGAAGTTACCCGCGGTAAGCTGCCAAATGGTGTTCCAGCCCTTGTGAAGAGTGCAAAGGAGGCCGGTGTTAAATTTGGCATCTGGATTGAGCCTGAGATGGTTAACCCCAAGAGTGAACTCTATGAAAAACATCCTGATTGGGTTATTGAGCTTCCCAATCGTGAGACATATTATTTCCGAAATCAACTTGTGCTAGACCTTACCAATCCTAAGGTTCAGGATTATGTGTTTTCGGTGGTGGATAGGCTGATGACCGAAAATCCTGATATTGCCTATTTCAAATGGGACTGCAATAGCCCTATTACCAATATCTACTCGCCATATCTTAAGGGTAAGCAGGGAAATCTGTATGTTGATTATGTTAATGGGCTTTACAAAGTTCTCGACCGCATAAAAGCTAAATATCCTAATCTGCCCATGATGCTTTGCTCCGGTGGTGGTGGCCGCTCCGACTATAAAGCACTTGAGTATTTCACCGAATTCTGGTGTAGCGATAACACCGATCCTATCGAGCGAATCTATATCCAGTGGAGCTATTCGCAGTTCTTCCCGGCAAAGGCAATGGCTGCACATGTTACCAGCTGGAATAATAGTACAAGCATCAAGTTTAGAACCGATGTTGCAATGATGAGCAAACTTGGTTTCGATATCAATATCGGTGAGTTGAGTAGCACAGACCAGCAATTCTGCCGTAGCGCAGTGGTAAATTACAACCGTATTAAACCCGTGATTTTAGATGGTGACCAATACCGCCTTGTATCACCTTACGATGGCAACCATGCTGCCGTTATCTATGTTGATGAAGCGAAGAATCGTGCTGTTCTCTATGCCTACGATGTGTTTCCACGGTTTGCCGATAACCTTAAAACCGTTAAGTTGGCAGGGCTTGATGCAAATGAAAAATACCGGTTGAAAGAGATCAACCTTATACCGGGGCAAAACTCAAACCTGGCATTTAACGAAAAGGTGTACTCTGGTGATTATCTGATGACTGTTGGTCTTGATATCTTTACAACGAATAGACTTACCAGCAGGATTGTAGAACTTGAGGTAGTGAGATAAGTATTTTATTTCTGATTTAATTTTCAGAAAAAAACCGCCATGCATCATTGCTGATGTATGGCGGTTTTCTTGTTGATTTATAGCTTTTTACTGTGCCAAGTTGCCTTGTGCCGATACTATTTTTTTTGTTTTTTAGATCCACAAAATAGAGTTTGCCATCGTTTAGTTGCATCCTACCGATGGTGCGGTTGTTGAAGGTTGCAATGGTGTCGGTTATTTCGCCAAATTAATACTCATTATATTACCTAAAATGATTAACTTTGTGTGATTACTAAATAGTTATACTTATGAACCTGTTGAATTTTGTAGCTCAATTTCCCGATGAAGCCAGCTGTAAGTTGAAATGGAAAGAGTTTCGCGACCAGCAAGGAGTTGTTTGCCCTAAATGCGGCAGCAAAGAACATTACTGGAAATCGGATAAGGAGAGTTATGAATGTAAGACTTGCAAGTATCGTCAGAGTTTGAGAAGCAACACGGTAATGCACGGTAGCCAATTGCCCTTCCGCTATTGGTTTATTGCGATTCATCTATTGACTGCAACAAAGAAAAGTTTTTCAGCATCAGAACTTCAACGTCAGTTGGGTCATTCAACCTACAATCCTATATGGGCAATGCTGCACAAATTGCGTCGTGTGATGGGCTTGCGGGATAGCATGTACAAACTTCAAGATGTCATAGAATTAGACGAAGGATTTTTTACGACGGAAATAGAAGAGTCGGAAAAGGACAAACCTCTAAAAAGAGGACGAGGAAGTCAAAACAAAACCAAAGTTTTGGTTATGGCCGAGAGTGTTCCGGTAGATGATGAATCAAAGAATAAAGGAGGCAAGTCTCGAAAAGTGAATCATATAAAAATGCTGGTCATTGATGACTTAAAGGCTTCGACTATTGACGCCAAGGTTGTGGATAGCGTTGATAATAAAGCTATTATTGACTCCGACCACTCCACTTCTTACACAAATTTCAAAAAACTAGTTCAAGAACATCGTCCGAAAGTTGTATCAAATCAGGAAATTTCAACAGCTTTACCATGGGTTCATATCGCAATTAGCAATGCTAAGAGGATGCTTTTGGATATATTTCATGATATCAAACCTGAGTTCCTGCAAAATTATCTAAATGAGTTCTGTTATAAATTTAATAGGCGATATTTTGGAGAAAGACTATTTGATAGGCTCATGATTGCTGCGGTATCATACAAAAATGAATTTAGGTATAACATTAAGTAATCATAAAAAATAATAAGACAAACCACACAGTTACAAGCAAATTACGAACTCGCAAGGTTCG
>CAZWOA010000129.1:6641-6868 GCA_964635545.1 uncultured Marinilabiliaceae bacterium | reverse complement strand
GCTGTAAGGGCTGTCAAGGCTTTTGCGATATTTTTTTGATACCTCAAAATAAATAATATCATCAAAAAAATATCTCAAAACCCGCAGGGCCTGGCCTTTACTGACCTGGAAGCCGACTTACCTTCGCTTTCCTTTTTTGGTTTTTTTGACTGATGGTCGGGAGTTGCCGCAGGCATAAGCAGCCTATCAAGGGCCCCGGCCAAGGGGCTCTTGATACCATCGCCAGG
>CAZWOA010000129.1:0-6631 GCA_964635545.1 uncultured Marinilabiliaceae bacterium | reverse complement strand
ACGGCTTTGTTTTTACCACTAAAATCATCTTTTACTAAAAACAAAACCGGGATGTGCCGGATGCGTGAGTGTCAGAGCGGGAAGGCTATGTGCGGCTATTTAACATAGTGCTATTATAGGCCGGACGGAGTAATAAACCGTCTTTTGTATTGTTTGCCGCTACCGCCCGGACTATAATGCCGCATTATGTTAATATAGCTTTGGTGTCTCATTTTTGTTCTGCAAGCTGTCCTATAACAGCTTGCAGAAGCATCAAAGTTGACGCCCAGTTAACAACTGTAAATCTCAATCGAGTTGGCATTGAATGGACGAGAGGAAGCAACGAGTTACGAAAGCATGGCCAAATGTTAAAATTTTGCCCTTTTTACTGCCTTCGGAAGTGCAATCAGGCATAAAAAGTAATGACTTGAGCAACCGTAAAAAGCCGGAGAAATATATCAGGCAGATGATTTTAACCTCATTCTTAAATTTTACTACTTTTAAGTGCAATACTTAATACAATGAAAATGAACTTTAAAGACATAGCTAGCCGGATTACCGGTATAAGTTGCCCGTTTTTTGGAGTGTCATGGAATCCTCCTGAGATGGAGCGAAAAACTGCAAAAAGAATATTGACTTTCCTGGAGGATCGAAGAGTTTTATACTCGCCATATGAACTTGAAATGCCGACACACTGCGTTGGCTCGATTAATGAAATAAGGCATTATTTAACTGGTGAAATTGGCTCGATAGCAACAGCTACCGAGATAGAAAAAAGTCTAAGAGCATTAAGAGCAGCATGTAGAAAGTTTATGGATGAAACACAAAAAGTTAGTAATGATAGAAATTATTTAAGGTACCCGGATAATATAAACTCATGGATATTTATTACTGCCCTGGGTGAGTTACGGGGTGTTTTTGGAATCCATATAGCAAAAATAGCTGTGTCATATGGTCTTGATGTAGAAAAGGATCTGGCTTCTATCATCCCATTAAATGATGAAGGATAGTTTTATCTTTTATCTGAATAATCTCAAATAAAAGAAAAAAGGGTATTTTTAAGTGTTTGTTCGTTCTTTGAATAAAAGCCTGTTTTGGAGTTGCTGGAGCTTTTTGAGTGTTGTTTTTTGGGAGTAGATTAGCTGGATTACGGCGCAAGATTTTATGATCCACAGATAGGGAGGTGGCACGTCATTGATCCGCTTGCTGATGAATTTCTTTCGTTTACACCCTACCAGTATGTTCGCAATAATCCAATAGCACTAGTTGATCCGACAGGGATGGCTGCAACCAAATACGAAGATGAAGACAAAAATCTTCTATTGGAAACCAATGACGGAAGTGATGCAGTTGTAACTGTAACCAACGATAAACGAGCTGGTTTTGATGCCGCTGTTAAGGGTACAAAGAATACCGATGATGTTGAGTGGAACAACTCGATGAAAGAGTATGCACTAGGTTTTGAGCTTTCTCATAGACAGGAAAACTTATTAAGCTCAATGAACTCTGACTGGGCAAGAAGAGCAGCAATTGATTATTGGAAAACTGGGAATCTTGGAGCAGGTGTTTGCTTTGCATTAAAAGAAGCACTTAGTCAATGGACAAATCCTGAACTTGTGGTAACTGGACTGGCAGCTGGTGTGGCAGGGTATTCGGCATTTGCCCCTAAAGGAATTACTCAATATTTGTATCATTATACTAGTGAAGCTGCAGCTCAGAATATAGTTAAAACAGGTCTGAAAACAGGCAGAGATGGATTTGTTTATCTTACAAATAAGGCAAATCTAACACCATTACAAGCCCAAATAGAATTAGCTCTACCAGCAGACAGAGCATTGCCAACATCTATCCTTCGCATTGATGCATCCGGATTAAGTCCTTCAGTAACTAGGAGTGTACAAGGGAATTTACCTGGTATGGGTGCAGGTGGTGGAACAGAATTTCTATTCAATCATGATATCCCAGCTTACCTTATTCAAATAATTAAGTAATGGAAAACGGAAGAATTAAGACAGCCATCGAGTTCTTAAAAAACAGACAATCCTTTAGAGTTGGTGATTTGCGTTTAGGGATAGAAGGACACACTGTTATTGTTACTGGATGGTCTCAATACATACACATTAATAACATAAGCAAACACAATGCATTAGAAGAATTAAACGAGATAAAAGACATATTTGAACGAATGATAGACGAGTCATCTGAACTAAGAATTTTTATTGTTAACAAAAAAATAAGATACAATTTATATTTTGATGATTACGGGAAAGGTTCAGTAATTATCTGTTCTGAGAACAATGGGGATTTAAAATGGGAAATAGAGCTTAAATAATTAGCAAGAGCCTCAGGTAACCGGGCCTTTAAATAACAAGCCAGCTTAATTGATCCTTAAAATCCTATTTAATTGATAAGTTGCTCTGACTGAAAGCTTCCAAATAAACATTATCAAACATATATAGGGTTCAATGCTAAAATTATGTGCGGTGGGGCATTGAAATTATCGCGCTGTTCAGATTTGCAGATTACGTTTATCCAAAAATTGTAAGATTAAGCTGATATTAAATGGTCAATTTATAACGGCGAGAAGTGGCAACGGCCGCACATGTCTGCATTAATTTAGCTTACAGATTATCATTTCTCGAGCTTGATTCTGAAACTCGGGTTTCGAATTCTACTGCTTAAGAGGAGGGGTTCATGCGATATCAGCGTATTAACTAATGGATTATGATAATATTCTTATATTAAATAAAATGAAGGTCTATAACCTTGACATATTTGGATTAATATTTAGTAATAACAGTAACCATAGCTTCAGTCAATAATCCAATTACAATCAAAATAAGCGGACCAAAGAACCCAGATAAAATCCTTGTTTAATAGAAGATTAAGTCGAAAACACTATATGAAATGAAAGACAATTACTGTGCCTCAAGATTTGACTTGCTTAAAATTGCTTTATTCTCAACTTTCTTGATGGGGAATAATGCCTTTTGTCAAGCCCCTGATCCCAAGTTCCATACCCCGGATGCTTCATCATTCATGAAATTTATTGATAATCAGGTCTCTCTACATACCGGATCTGTTGATATTTCAATCCCGGTAACGACTATCAATGATGGCAGCATATCGATTCCAATAGTCCTTAAGTATAACACCAGTGGAATTAAAACTATGGAGGAGGCCAGCTGGGTTGGATTGGGATGGAATCTTAATGTAGGAGGGATGATTACACATTCGATGAATGGGGAGGCGGACAACTCATCAGATTTTTACGAATTGCTAAATTCGCCATACATTGAAAGATCCTCAGATGGGTACGCTAATATTCTGGATGGTTTTAATATGTTGCTTATAGGTACTAATTACTATAATCCACAGCCGGCTTACCTTGATCCGATCACGGCTATTCTTAAATCTTATGATGGATTTACTAATCCAGATATATATTATTATAGCTTTCTGAACTATAGCGGAAAATTCCATGTTCATCCGGTGACTAATGAGGTACGTCTTGTTAATCAGGAAGATAGAATATTATTTACAACATTCAATGACCAGTCTGGTAACACATATTGGAAAGCAACAACGCCGGATGGTATGACTTTTTTCTTCGGGACAACAATAACTTCCTTTAGCCCAACATCAACCAGACCTTCCTCTGTAAACTTTTACTTGACTCAAATCATCTACCCTGACGGTGAATCCGTTACTTTCAACTACAATACCGACTCAAGTTCATCTTTTGTTTTCAATAGCAGCTATAAGAAGATAACGCACGCAGGTGTAATTGAACAAGGTCCTGCTCTCTATCAAAACAACTATTATACTTGTACTTTAAGTAGCATTAGTACACCAAATATATTAGTAAGTTTTTCAACTGTAAAGGATAGACTTGACCTTCCTGGTGAAAGGCGTCTAAGTTCAATCAATGTCACTGACAAAACAAATAGTCTGTCTAGGTCATTTACTTTCTCATATGATTATTTTACTTCTATGATTGAAGGCAACTATCAATCTCAACATCCAAGTTTTGTGGTCGCAAGGGCCTTAAAACGGCTTAAATTAATTGGCTTTGCTGAAGATGGTCTTCCTTCCTACTCGTTCAGTTATTTTGGAGGGCTGCCAATAAAAACTACTTATGCAGTCGATTATTGGGGATATTATAATGGAGAAACATCAAATGAAGTCCTCTACCCCAAATATCAGGATATATATCCTAATGATGATAGTTTTCCTATAAAATCGGGTGCTAACAGAGCCTCGAATGTTGATTTTGCAGTTGCAGGAATGCTTCACTCTGTTACATATCCAACCGGCGGGAAAAGGACCATCGAATATGAAACAAATACTTTCGATAATTACTATATCCTTTCTCAACAACAACTTAATAGCTACGAGGTCACAAGTTCCACTTCAACTTCAATTAGTGATAATAATGAACCTACTGATGTAACTTATTATCATTTCTATGTTGATAAGCCTGCTCGTATCAAAATTGTGGGGCATATCTCGCGTGGAACAGGCACGTATGATGATGTCAAGGACGCATCTATAACCTTTGGCTATTATACTACAACCTACAGAACCTGGAATATGGTCGGCTTGTACAATGAATTAAACCTTGATTTTGAATATGATACTATTATAGAATTAAAACCTTATTATCCTTACAGAGTAAATGTATCCATTCCAGATGTTTTAGGGCCACAAGGTTATGCTGGCTCTAAGCATATTTCCGCCTCCGCTATAATTTACATAAATGAAACTCAACTTACAGATTTTGATTTTTCTGAAGGAGGAGGAATTAGGGTGGCACGTGAACTTTTATTTAATGAAGGAGAAGATGAACCATGCTTAATAAATAAGTATGATTATGGCTTTGGTAGTCTTATGACTCCTCTCAAATTCCACTATACTTATTATTATGCCAGATACCCAGATTATGCATATAATTGCCATGATTTTACTGATTATGAACTAACTTCATCAAATTGGTATCCTGAAAATACTTATGCTCCTGGAATTGTAGGTTATTCAAACGTATCCGTACACACTGAAGGCATAGCAAACTGGACTTCAGGCCAAAACAGCTACGACGTAGGCAAGACTTATTACACATTCCTTGAACAAGCAGGAGAAGGGAGCAATTATATGAACTACATCTATGGCGCTCCATTGTGGGGCCAACCCCTCAATGGCAGATTAAATAAGAAGGAGATATACGATACATTTAATACTTTAATTAGTAAGGAGGAATACTTCTATTCATATACAAGCGAACCTTTCTTCTGGGGGCTCTATGCGATTAACTACAACAGAGGATGTGATTTACAGGGAAGCACCTATGGCCAGGCAGTGACATACCCAATAAAAAGTTTCACCGTTCATGTTGATAAGAAATCAGAAACCTTAAATAATGTCACTGCTGAAACCTATTATAAATATAATTCAATTGGCCAAGTCATAAGGGATTCGATCTATACAAGTACAGGCTCTTTAATGAAAACTATTTATGGTTATCCTTATGACCTTAGCTCTACTGATCCCATCTTATTAGAGATGAAAAATGCTAACCTGCTTGACAGACTTGTGTTTAGAGAAATTCAAAGCCCTATCAATGGTATATTTAAAGAGAAATTTATTTATAACCAAACTGCGTCTATTCCAAATTCTTATAACTCAGAAACAACAAAGATATTCTCAATTACGCAGAGAGATATTTACCAAAACAATTTAACTACACCTGTCAATAGTGATTATTACACCTACAATCCAAAATTAGTAAGAATAAAAAGGAAGGATAATTTCAGCGTTAGCTATCTATGGGGTTATAATAAGAACTTACCCATTAGTAAAACTGATAATGCTGATAATGCTGATATTTGTTTCTGCAACTTCGAGGTTATAAATGAATACGGTGGTTGGACCTATCAATCTGGCACCAGGTCAACATCATACTCAAGAACAGGTAGATACTCCTGTGTCAATGCAATCATGCAAAAGACAGTATCCGTTAACTCCATCGTTTCACTATGGGTGAAGTCTGGGGGTGGAACTCCATCTATTACAGGGTACACACCCAAAGTCTATGCTGCAACCGATGGATGGACTTATTACGAGTGGGATGTCAACCCTGGCTCCATCACAGTCTACGGATCCAATTGTTACATAGACGACCTAAGACTTTATCCAGTGGGCGCAATGATGACAACATACACTTATGACCCATTAGTAGGTATGACTTCATCAACTGATCCAAACGGTATTATTACCAGGTATGAATATGATTCATTTGGAAGATTGAAAAATGTGAAGGATAACGATGGTAAAATAACTTCCCGAAATTACTATCACTACTATAATGACACTTCTTCAGATACACCTTACCTGAACACGAGCCCCACTTCTATGTCATTCAGTAGCGGAGCATCATCGTCAAGTCTTAGCATCACATCCAACACCACGTGGAGTATCTCTGACAATGCCACGTGGCTCAGCGTCAACACCACCTCAGGAACAGGGAATGCAACAATCACCGTCAGTGTTACTGCAAATACCTCTGCAGCACGCAATGCAACGATTACTATAACATACGCGGGGGGGCTGACAAAAACAGTATCCGTTTCACAGGCTGCTGGCTCAACAAGTACAC
>CAZWOA010000128.1:2498-6871 GCA_964635545.1 uncultured Marinilabiliaceae bacterium | reverse complement strand
CCTTTTCGTTGCAAATATTTAAGCACTGCAATGGTTATCAATCCTGCAAGCAGCATAAACGCAGCCAAATATGGCAAATATTTAAGTAGCTCGGCAAGTGTAAAAGCCAGGTAATATGGCGGTTTGATATCGGTAATACCATTTTTGGGGTCAACCTCTTCAAACGGATTTACAACATTGAGTGCCAGCGAGCCGGTCTCAAATGTTTGTGAATCACCCTCACCATACAGTTCAAACTTAAATGGCGGAATATAGTGCAGTCCACTATCAAAAGAGGTAATTATGTACCTTTTATATATTGTAAGCAGTCCGCCGGCCAGGGTTGAGTCGCCCGCTGCAAGCTCCACCACATCAATATTGGCAGTAACCGTATCGTTGAGCGATGGAAAACTAAGCGGCGTTCCCTGGGGCATGGTTGCTTCGAGTGTAAGTCCCACCTGACCCCCAATAACAATATATGTTGAGTCGAGCACAGCCTTCACACTCACCGTCTGCCCTTTTGCAACGGCAGATGGCAGCAAAAGCATGAAAGCCAGCAAGCCCGGTATTATAAATCTAATATATTTCATCAGTTGTATGTTAGATGTTATACTAATAATAACAGCACTACAAAGTTAATCATGAACGTTTCTTGAACAGCGAAATAAGTGAGCGCACATAATCCTCATCGGTGCGCACCTTCACGTTATCCACGCCGCTCTTTGCAAATATGGTCTGTATCTCCTGGTCGCGATTTTTCCAGTATTGGCTATAGGCATCGCGCACTTTACGGTCGGATGTGTCAACCCACTTAAGATTACCGCTCTCGGCATCTTTAAGTTTCACCAGCCCGATGGGTGGCAGTTCTGTCTCGCGACGGTCGTAAATTTGGAGAGCCACAAGGTCGTGTTTCTGATTGGCAATCCTCAATGCACGTTCAAAATTATCGTCCATAAAGTCGGATATCAGAAATGCAGTTGACCGTTTTTTTATGGCACCGGTGAAATATCGCAGCACCTCACTCAGGTTAGTTTCTCTATTCTCGGGAATGAAAGTGAGCAACTCGCGGATTATATGCAGAACGTGCTTCTTACCTTTTTTAGGCGGGATGAACTTCTCAATCTTATCGCTGAAGAAAATCACGCCTATCTTATCGTTATTTTGAATGGTTGAGAAGGCCAACGTGGCTGCAATCTCGGTAATCAGGTTTTTCTTGAACCTCACAGAAGTACCAAACTCCCTCGACCCCGACACATCGATAAGAAGCATCACCGTCATCTCGCGTTCCTCTTCAAATATCTTGATGAAAGGACGGTTGAAGCGGGCAGTAACGTTCCAGTCGATATTGCGTACGTCATCACCATACTGATATTCGCGCACCTCGCTAAAGGTCATACCACGCCCTTTGAAGGCAGAGTGGTATTCACCCGCGAAGATGTTGTTACTCAGCCCTTTGGTCTTAATCTCAATCTGACGTACCTTCTTCAATAAATCGTTGGTTTCCAAAGCTTCATGTTTTTTGATTCAACAATCGGTTCTCTGCTATCAAGCAGTAAAAAATTACGATACCGATGAAAAATCAGGGCACCTCAATCTGATTAAGTATCTCGCTGATAATCTCTTCCGAAGTAACATTATTGGCCTCAGCCTCATACGACAAGCCGATACGGTGACGCATCACATCATGACATACGGCGCGGATATCCTCAGGGATAACATAACCTCTACGTTTGATAAATGCATAAGCTTTCGACGCCATGGCAAGACTTATACTTGCACGCGGTGAAGCTCCGTAAGAAATCATATCTTTGAATTTATCCAGTTTATATTGCTCAGGGAAACGGGTAGCAAACACAATATCAACAATATAGCGCTCAATCTTCTCGTCCATATACACATCCTTAACGATGCTACGGGCACGCACAATATCATCGGGCTTGATGATTGCCGACGGCTGCGGGAACGA
The DNA here is from genome assembly GCA_964635545.1 of uncultured Marinilabiliaceae bacterium. GTDB lineage: Bacteria > Bacteroidota > Bacteroidia > Bacteroidales > Marinilabiliaceae > JAGPIS01. The sequence goes on along the minus strand of CAZWOA010000128.1, from coordinate 4,926 downwards.
CTGCGCAAGGTTATGACGAATAATCATCTGTTCCTCCTCTTTCTTGGGATAGTCGATAACAACCTTCAGCATGAAACGGTCAACCTGCGCCTCGGGAAGCGGATAAGTACCCTCCTGCTCAATGGGGTTTTGGGTTGCCATCACCAGGAATGGATTGGGCAGTTTATAGGTATTGTCACCAATGGTAACCTGACGCTCCTGCATAGCCTCAAGAAGTGCACTCTGCACCTTGGCAGGGGCACGGTTAATCTCATCGGCAAGCACAAAGTTGGTAAACACAGGACCTTTCTTAACTACAAACTCCTCATTCTTCTGGCTGTAGATAAGAGTACCTATAAGGTCGGCAGGAAGTAGGTCGGGTGTAAACTGGATGCGCGAGAACTGGGCATCAACAATTCTCGACAGAGTATTGATAGCCAATGTTTTAGCAAGTCCCGGCACACCTTCAAGCAGGATGTGACCATCGGAAAGCAGACCGATAAGCAGGCTCTCCACAAGATGTTTCTGACCAACAATAACCTTGTTCATCTCCATTGTCAGAAGGTCAACAAAAGAACTCTCTTGTTTGATGCGCTCGTTAATTTCACGAATATCTATTGATTGCTCCATAATATTTTGTTTTTCTACAATTTCACACAAAAACTCTCAAAGTTAATACAATAATAAATGTGAGTCAAAAATCTACCTCACTCATATTGCGACTCAACAAAAATAGTAATTCTTACTGTTGCATCGAAAAGTGTTAATGACTTTAACCAGAAATTAACATCCCACTATTTACAGCACTTCAATAACGTATAATTAGGTGGAATATTACTAACTTTACAATACCAATTAAAAATATTGGGCATGGCAAATGAAGAAATAAGATGGCAACAGAGGTTTTCTAATTTTCAGAAAGCACTGGCTAAATTAACAGAAGCTATCGGCAAATCAACTATATTATAAGGCTTGATATTCTACTTCACATACAATTATGCCCTACATAAAGCAGCTTCTCGGCTTTTTTCACTATTTTTGTTATAAAAATCAAACAAACTGAAATGAAACTGAAATCAATAAAGCTAACAACATCATTATCTGCATTGATACTACCGTTACTGATGGCTTGTAACCAGTTACCAGAAATAATTGAATTTTCAATGCCGGCGGATGGCAAACAGGCAAATGCTTCACCATTCACTGCCATATTATCAAAGCAACTGGCACAAAGAGACCAGAATAAACCGGTAGTTGTAAAACTCTCAAAAGGTCAATATCACTTCTATGGCGAAGGAGCTACCGAACGCACCTATTTTGTGTCGAACCACGATCAGGTGAACCCCAAACAAATGGCATTTGCGCTTGAGAACCTCAAAAATGTAATTATCGACGGCCAAGGGTCGGAACTTATATTTCATAACAGGATGTTGCCCATAGCACTTGTGAATTGCGACAATGTAACATTGCGCAACTTCAGCATCGATTACGAGCCACCACACCTAAGGCAATTAACAGTGGAGGAAATAGATAAGGAACATAACAGATTGATATGCGATATTTATCCCGAAGGAAATTACACAATCGAAAACGGTAAAATTCTACTCACCGGCCCCGATTATAAACTGGCACCAATAGCGGTTATGCCATTCGATTCAACAGGAAAATTATCATACCGCCGTGGTGATTTGGATTTTTCGCAAGCCACCGTTGAGGAGATATCGCCCAATAAACTGATAGTAAGCAACTTCCAAACCAGCGAATCGTCTATTGGCGACCGCTATGTGCTACGCAGTTACTACCGACCAAACGCGGGGATATTTATCTCGAAAAGCAAAAACACAACAATAGAAAATGTGCAGGTTCACTATGCCGAGGGTATGGCATTGCTGGCACAACTGAGTGAAAACATCCATCTCAACGGCTTCGCAGTATGCCTTAAAGAGGGCGACAAACGAGTTTATACTACTCAGGCCGATGCCACACATTTCTCGGGTTGCAAAGGAGTGATTCTTTCAGAAAACGGACTTTACGAAGGAATGGCCGACGATGCCATAAACGTGCATGGCACATACCTCAAAATGGTGAAAATTATTGACAGCAAAACCGTTGTGGGACGATATATGCACGGACAGTCATGGGGATTCACATGGGGCGAACCTGGCGATACTGTGCAACTTGTAAACTCGCCTGTGATGGAAGTTGCGCAATCGTTCAACCGTGTAAAAAGTATCAAGCCAATCGGTACAGCAACTGATGACGGAGCAAAAGAGTTCGAGATTGAATTTGAGTTGGACATGCCCCAGTCAATCACCGTAGAGTCGTCCATCGGCATTGAAAACCTCACTTGGACGCCCGAAGTAACATTTCGCAATAATATAGTGCGTCATAACCGGGCTCGTGGAGCACTTTTCAGCACCCCAAAACGTGTAGTTTGTGAGGATAACCT
>CAZWOA010000128.1:0-2398 GCA_964635545.1 uncultured Marinilabiliaceae bacterium | reverse complement strand
AAAACAGAGCAACCAATAAGCTTCGAAAACGACATTAGAATAACCTATTCTGATGATGATGTGGTTACACTTATTCAGTAAAAACAAAGGGACTGATGCAATGGTAGCACTCTCAACATACTGATATAAGCCACCACGCAGTGAGAAAAGAAAGGCGCATTGTAAAATAAAACAAACAAATAATAAACAAAGTTAAAACACAATACACAACCAAAGATTACAAACCAGTGGCACGAAAGTTGTATTACATCAATTAGATTTTTTCATAGATTTGGGTTAGGTTAGAAAAAAGGGATGTGACAACGGTCATCATCCCTTTTTTTATTCACTTCTTGGAAATTTTATATAACCGCCCCTCATCTGTCACTGTATAAAGACCACCATCTTTACCTTCGGTAATATCACGAAACCTCTGACTCTCACCATCAAGCATACGCTCCTCTCCTATCACTTTGTTGTTCTTGTTTATCACCAGACGAATAATATGTTGCCCGCTAAGACAACCGATAAATAGATTATTCTTCCATTCTGGGATAACATCAGAAGAGTAAAAAGTTATTCCACTGGGCGACACCACCGGATCCCAATAATATAGCGGCTGCTCCATGCCTGTTTTTTGAGTTATGCCATCGCCAACCTTAACGCCACTATACTCAAGTCCGTAAGTAATTGTAGGCCAGCCATAATTCTTTCCAGCCTCAATTCTATTTATCTCATCGCCACCCATCGGCCCCATCTCCGAAAGCCATAAATCTCCGGTAACAGGATGAATGGCAAGTCCTTGAGGATTACGATGCCCATAGGAATATATTTCGGCAAGTGCATTTTTCGTGTTTTCATACGGATTACCCTTAACTGCGGTTCCATCGGTAGTAATATTAACTACCTTACCATAGGCAACGTTAAGTTTTTGTGCATTAGGACGTGTGCGTGAATCGGAACGTTCGCCCGTAGAAACAAACAGGTTTCCCTTAGAATCAAAAACCAACCTGCTACCAAAGTGCATGCTATTATCGAAATATGGCATAGCCCGCCAGATTATAGTAAAATTCTCGATTTTTGTTTCGTCATTAGATAATTTTCCTTTCCCAACGGCTGTTAAGGAACCATTCTCTTTCTCCTCGGCCAAAGTAAAGTAGAGCATCCGTGATGTAGTAAAATCCCGAGCCACCAATACATCCAGAAGTCCGCCCTGGCTTCGTGAATCAACAGAAGGAAAACCATTTATCTTATCACTTACTTCACCATCACCTTTAACTATGCGTAAAGTACCATGCCTTTCGGTAACAACGAACCGTCCATCGGGAAGTTGCTTGATAGACCAAGGATTATCGAGCGAAGTTGTGAGTACATCAAACCGGAAAGCAGTTTCGGTTTTAACTCCACCAATGCGGGTTTGACCTTTAAAAGCAGGTTTATAATTGGTGTTGGGAGATTGACCCTCAACAGGAGGCAACTTACCTTCGTCAGGGTCGGGTTCTTGAGGTTCGTCAGGGTTTTGTGGATTCTCTGGCGTATCATCTTTCACTGGGTCATCATCCTTTTTGCAGGAGCTACCCATCAGAAATAACGGAAGAATCATTATCAGTAAAAATTTGAGTTGTTTCATGGCATCAATAATTAAATAAGTAAACACCTATGACTCACATTAATAAAACAAACAACAAAAAATTAAGTTCGCATGCAAATGATAACATCCAAAATAATAAACCCGCCCTTTTTATCGTCTCAATTTTAACAAACCAAATAATAGAGTTAAATTTGTAGCCTAAAATTGAGAAGGTATGAGTTTTAAGGAGATGAATCTGAATAAGCAGCTGAAAAATGCTATTGAAGAGATGGGCTTAACAACCCCCACAACCATTCAGGAAAAGGCATTTCCTGCTGCCATGTCGGGGCGTGACGTACTTGGCATAGCGCAAACAGGTACCGGAAAAACCATCGCATACCTTTTGCCATGCCTCCGCCAGTGGAAATATACCAAAGACGACACACCGCAGATGCTGGTGGTGGTGCCAACACGCGAGCTGGTGGTGCAGGTGGTTGAAGTGATTGAGAAACTAACCAAATATTTAGGGCTGCGCAGTGGCGGTGTTTATGGCGGTGTGGGTATGCAGCCACAAGCAATGATGGTTTCGGCCGGTATCGACATTGTGGTGGGCACCCCAGGACGCCTGCTCGACCTGGTTCTAAACGGATTTTTATCGCTTCGCAACGTTAAAAGGCTTGTTATTGATGAAGTGGACGAGATGCTCGACCTTGGATTCAGAACACAGCTTACACGATTATTCGACCTGATGCCCAAAAAACGGCAAAACCTGCTATTTTCGGCAACATTAACCGACGATGTGGAGGCAATAATGCACACATTCTTTAACGACCCGTTGAAAGTTGAAGC
>CAZWOA010000127.1:0-6938 GCA_964635545.1 uncultured Marinilabiliaceae bacterium | reverse complement strand
ATAAAAGCAAACAGGATAATCATCCACACCCAGTAAGCACCACCAAAACTGGTACTATAAAAGAGCGGGAAAGATGCAAAAAATGCACCGCCAAAAGTAACCAGAGTAGTAAAGGTAAACTCCCACTTTCGTCCCAGCGAATTGATAATCATGGTGCGTTCAATCTCACTCTTACCTACACGGTAAATGAGCGTTTGTCCGCCCTGCACAAACATCAGAAACACCAAAAGAGAGCCAAGCAGCGAAATTAAAAACCACCAATACTGTTGAAAAGCCAAGTGCGATATTGTTTCAGTCATAATTAATTTCCTCCCTCTTCTTTAGGTCCATTTTTGATTTGTTTAACCATAATACTTACCTCGGCAATGGCCAGCCCCACAAAGGTGAATGCAAAAAGCCAGAAGGTAATCTTCACCGAGCCGGTATCAATCTGACTCACAGCAGTAAGTGTTGACATAAGATCCTGTATAACCCAGGGCTGTCGTCCCATCTCAGCCACCAGCCAGCCGGTTTGTGTGGCGATGTACGACAAAGGTATCGTCCACAACCCCACATAGAACAGCCAGCGGTTTTTCATCAGTTTGTCTTTATACTCCATCCACAGCAATAGTGCAAAAAGAGCAAGGAAATACATACCCAGTATAACCATAATGTGGAATGAGTAGAAAGTGATAGGTATGTTGGGCATTATCATAAATGCATTTTTCTCAAGCTGCTCCGGATCTTCGGAATAGAAACTACCATAACCGAAATACTTAAAGGTTGATTCAATCCACTGCTCATCTTCAAAATGGGCGCGCAAAGCGGTATATAGCGAATCATTATTGTTTTTCTGAGCCTCCTTCATAGCACGAAGGGTTGTTTGCGCCTCATGGCCACGGCGTATCTTATCGGCGTATGACATTATTCCTCGATCAGCATTACCCAGAACAAGGTCTTTTATTCCTGGTACATAAGCATTTATATCTTGATGGGCCAAAAATGAAAGCGCATAAGGAAGTTCAAATTTAAACATAAACTTCGGCTCCGAATCTTTGGTCATCGGGCTTGCTTGAGCATCAGAAATAATACCGAAAACTATAAGCGGTGCCTGCTCCTGCCCTTCGTAAAGAGCCTCCATGGCTGCAAATTTCATGGGCTGAGTTTTGGATATCTCACGTGCTGCAATATCACCGGTGAGGATAATCATAATGCTGGATATAACTCCAAAAACAGATGCAATGATGATGCTGCGACGTGCCAGAAGCTCATGACGTCTCTTTATCAAGAACCAACAGCTGATACCAACCACAAAAATGGCAGCTACCACAAAACTCGACGTGGTGGTGTGAAGGAATTTACTTACGGCAGTATCCGAGAAAACCACATCCCAGAACGACTGCATCTCATTACGGGCAGTATCGGGGTTAAACTTCATGCCTACAGGGTTTTGCATCCAACCATTAGCCACCAATATCCACAGTGCCGATAGGTTGGCACCTACAGCGGTGAGCCATGTGGAGGCAAGGTGAAACTTAGGACTAACCTTGTTCCAGCCAAAAAACATAACGGCAATAAAAGTACTCTCCATAAAGAAGGCCATAATACCCTCGATGGCAAGCGGAGCACCAAAAATATCGCCCACAAACCATGAGTAGTTGGACCAGTTGGTACCAAACTCAAACTCGAGAATAATACCTGTTGCAACACCAATTGCGAAGTTTATTCCGAAGATTTTCATCCAGAATTTGGTGATTCTCTTCCACTCCTCATCACGGGTTCGGTAGTAAATAGTCTCCATAAAGGCGAGCATAAAGCTCAACCCCAGAGTTAGCGGCACAAAAAGCCAATGAAACATAGCCGTTAGAGCAAATTGCCCGCGCGACCAGTTTACAAGTTCAAAATCGAAAAATTCAAGCATCGTGTTCCAGGTTTATTTGGTTATTTGTTCAATCACATACTCACTTCTCTGTTCGTCATTGTCGAACCTGTTTTTTAGTGTATCTCGGAAGAAAAACAGCTTTAACACAAAAAACATAATAAATAACTTTATCAATATTACTATCCATAAAGTGCGAGCCCACGACGACATACCTGCAAATCCCTCACTATAGAAGTTAATAACCGATGCGAATAGCTGTTTCATAACGGACTCTTTTATTTTAACACTCTCAAGTTACTAAACAAAACAAACAATTATCGAAAAGTATAGATTTATTTTCACAATTATATACATTTTCAAGGCTATTTTGTTTAAAGCATACATTAAAGAAAATAGCTTCACTTCATCAACAATCAGAATATAAGCAATATAGATTTAAAAAAATATCACCTCATTATAGGCTCTATTCTCTTTATTCTGATATCAACCAGCGGCCTGTCAACATTATACACCTCTACTGCGGCAATACGATCTACCACCTCCATGCCGCTCACCACCTCGCCAAACACGGTGTAATCTCCATCGAGATAGGGTGCACCGCCAACAGTTGTGTAAACTTGGCGCTGGGCAGGCGTATATCTTATTCCTTTCTGTTTCTCAAGATCATCGAGCTCACTACTCGTAAACACACGCCCCGAAACGATATAGAACTGCGATCCGTCACTTCTGTTTTTAGGATTGCGATCGGGCGGAAGTTTTGAAGCCGCTATAGCTCCGCGCCTATGAAAAAGCGATGTGTTAACATGCATAGGCAGCGTGTAGCCCGGCCCCTGCCATCCCACCACATCGTCGCGACCGGCATGTTTACTGTCCGATGCACCTGTCTGAATCAAAAAATCCTTCAAAACACGATGCACCAGCAGGCTGTCGTAAAAATTATCGCACACAAGGCGTATAAAGTTATCACGATAATCGGGCACTTCATCACTCAGTTTTATTCTGATGTTGCCCATATCGGTAATGATGTTAAATCCGGAGATTAGTTTATACGACGGATACTCCTTATCGATGAGCAGCCTGAGGTCGTAAAGTGAGGTAACACTGCCACTGCACCGTTTCAGCAGTGCTGCTATGGAGTCGGCAGGAACAATGCCATAACCTTCGCCACTTTTTTGAATGATTGCAGCCACCTTATGATTATTGCCAAAAGCAGGTTTACCGGCATCAAAACTACCATTGATAAGCTTAACCCCGGCCGAATCAACAACCGCCGATTTAGCAAGATAGAGCGTATTGTTGCTATTGAATAGTGAGTAGATTAAGTCGGGGGATTGAGGCTCACCAACATCCAAAAACTGCTTATTGCGCTTGCCCACATGCAGCAGCACTATGTTAAGCGCTTTATTATAGCCCACATAGCCTGTAATATTTTCAAAAAACTTACCATCCATTGGTGCCGCCTTTGCTTTAAATGCTCCCTGAATCCAATCGAGGTTGGTAACAATAATATCGGGAGCCACATAAAAACCGTAGCTTTCACCCTTTTTCTGATTGAAGTGATCGTAGGTTTCAATGGATACAATTCCTGCCTCATTCTGTCCGTAATAATCAACCATTACTGTGCCCTTTTTTTTAGGCGCTTTACCGCAACCCGCCATAAGGGTTATTAACAGAATTATGTAGCAGTAACGTATCATCTATCTATTGGTAATTATTGATATTGTCATTTTCACATCCTTCACCGGGCGGTCGTTGGCATCAACGGGTATAGCAGCTATTTTATCGATAACACCCATTCCTTCAACCACTTCGCCAAATACCGTATATTCATTATCCAGATCGGGAGTACCACCAATGGTGGTATAGCTTTCGCGTTGTTGCGGTGTAAACTCAAGCACATCGGCTATTCGATACTGAATATCAAGGTTCTCCTTTATCTCGCGTGCCAGCTTATTGTACTCTGCAACATCCTCATTTTTAAGCTTTTCCAACTTATCCTTATAAGGAAGATAGTAAGTGTTGCGCAACTCGCGTTTTATGGGGTTGTTATGTGCTATTTCGAGTCGTGTAAGCTCATCATCGGTATATTTGCGCCCCTTAACAATGTAGAACTGCGATATATCCGACACCTTGAACATGTTAACCTTCTCGGGCTGGCGCGGTGCACAAATGGCTCCCTTTTTATGGAAGCGATCCTTACTGAATTCGGAATCGATATTTACCGCCTCTTCGCCATAGCCTATATGCTTACCCTGAGGTGCATTACGCGAATCGGACGACCCGCCCTGAATCACAAAATTCTTCACCGAACGGTAGAAAAGAGTGCCGTCAAAATGTTTCTGATTAACAAGTTTCAAAAATTCGTCACGGTGCTTTGGCGTGTCATCATAGAGCATAACCTTCATATTGCCATAATCGGTATTTATAAGCACATAGAAAGTTTGCGAATAGATACCGGGCATCATCATCAAAGAAAACAGTAAAAAAACTAACCGTGACATCAAAACAATAATTATTTAAACATTACACAAAAAGCCTATTTTTTCAGCTTTATAGCCATGCGCACATCCTGCAACGGACGATCTCTATTATCGGTGGCAACAGATGCTATACTATCAATAATATTGAGACCATCAACCACTTCGCCAAATACAGTATAGTTATTATCGAGAAATGGAGTGCCACCGATGGTTTTATACACTTGCCTGATAGAATCGGGAATGCTGAAATGTTCCATGGCGGCATATCTATCCTCCACAAGTTCGAACAGGCGGCTGTTAAGTGCCATCAACCGTTGCGAATCGCCCTGCTTCTGATAGATGTTCAACGAATCGTTGAACCGCTCAAGCAGCTGATAGAAAAGTTGCTGTTTGAGACCATTGTTAACCCTATCCTCGGCAGCATCAAGTTCTTCATCGGTAAGTGGCTTACCCTGAACGATATAAAACTGGGAGCCACTCGATTTTTTCTCCGGATTAACCTTATCGCCGGTGCGTGCTGCAGCAAGTGCGCCTTTTTTATGAAAATAAGTGGGAAACATAATCTCGGCATCGATGGTGTAGCCGGGATCGCCCTCGCCCAGTGCTGCACCAGGTAGTGCAGTGCGCGAGTTCGGGTCGCCACCCTGAATCATAAAGCCGTCGATAACCCTGTGAAACATCAGCGAATCGTAAAAGCCATCACTCACCAACTTGCGAAAATTGGCGTTATGCTTCTCGGTTTTATCGTAAAGTTTCACAGTCATATCGCCATAGGGGGTTGAAATAACCACCAGCTGGCTCTTATTTTTCTGTCCGCCACACGAGGCGAGCATCAATGCAACTGCAACAATTATAACATTGAAATATTTCATATATCAGAAATTTCTAAAATACTCTATCATAGCATTTTTCAGGAACGGCACATCGGTTTGCCCGGCAGTCAATTCGCCATTGGCAGGCTCATACAGGGGCCAGCCATGCTCATCTACGCCGCTCTTTTTCAGCAATCCCTTATGATTAAGCAGCACGCAGCTACCCAGATTCATAATATCCATCTTCTCATCCTTGGTGAAATTAAGGAAGCCCCGTCCCAGCTCATTCACCCCAATCACAAATAGCACAAACTCGTAATTGGCGGTAACTTTAAAGTGTTTGCTAATACGCAGTATCAGCTCATTCCACTGTTGTTCGTCAACAATCATATTGAAAATAGTGTAATAAGATTCAAAAATAACAAAAAAACCTGTTTATCCAAATGTGCATCAGCACGATTCACTTTCAACAATCGGAACTTCAACAGGTTCAATCTCTATTTCATCTTCGGAAAGAATAAGTGCCGGCTTCATCACATAAATTAGTCCGGGCAATGAGCTGATAAGTGATATGATGTAAAACATAAGACTCAGTGCCACAGCATGTTCCTGATTGGTACCAAGAAGCTGTGATCCAATCACAAAAGTCATTTCGCGGGCACCGATACCGCCAAGGGTTATGGGCACTGCGGATGCTATGCTACTAAGCAGGAAAAGAAACAGGTAGTCGTGTGCCTGATCGGAAGTGACGGCATCCATCGACATCAGAATAAATATCACAACAACCATCTGTAATCCCTGAACCACAAGGGAGTAGCACACCACACGCCAGAACGCAGCTGTAAGCCTACGGCCGAAAATATATAGAAAAAGCCAGTAGCCACCGCTCACGAGGGGAATCATCAGAAAAAGATAACCTTGATAAGGGAATGAGTAATCGATAAAATAGACCAGTGCAAGCAGATAGATGCAAATTACAGAAAGGCCGCTAAGACGGTCGGCAAACACGGCTGCAAGCAGGCTTTTAACGGGAGTTTTGAAATATTTATTGATAAAAAACACCTTATAACCATCGCCACCTACTCCACCGGGAAGGAAAAAATTATAGAACATACCCAGCCAGTACAGCTTGACATTCACAATATTACCGAGATTAAGACTCATGGTTTTAAACATACAGTTGAGCCTATGGGCACTAACCAATTGAGACAGTGCATACACGGCAAATCCGGCTATAAGGTACCAGTAATTGGCATCGGCAATCTCAGCCCCAATTGTATTGATATCGAGTTTAGACACCACGTACCATATAGCAGCGGCCGAAAATGTAATTTTAAGCAGCAGTTTAACGATGTTCCACACTCTTTTTTTAGCTTCCATCTAAGAAAATAATTATTGATATTTTTAGATAATCAGAAAAGCTGTCAGGTTTCAAGCTGGCTAAAATAGCAAAAAAATCAAAAATATAAGAATAATTTTTGCATAAATAATCTGGTGATTTTTCTAATTATCCAAAAAAGATATTAGCTCCGCTGAACGTTGTTTCTTGGCAAGCCAAGCGAACAAGTTCGAGCGAGCTACGCTAAACATTGTTTCATCGCTTCGCTAGCAATATTGGTGATTGGGTAATGAGATTCCTCCCCGTGGTCGGAATGATTTTGTAAACTTTTATTTGATGTATGGGGATTGTTTGGCGGCAGAGCCGCCAAACAATCCCCCCCTCCAAAAGGCATAGCAAGCAATCTGTCATTTCGAACGTAGTGAGAAATCTCGAGGCATCGTAGT
>CAZWOA010000126.1:0-6991 GCA_964635545.1 uncultured Marinilabiliaceae bacterium | reverse complement strand
TAGCAGAGGATAACACATTAACAGTAACTGCTGATGATGGAGTACTGAAAAACGATACCGATGTGGATGGTGATGCATTAACAGCAGTATTGGTAGAGAATGTAAAATATGGTAACCTTACTCTATCTTCAAATGGAGGTTTCACATATAAACCTGATAAAGATTATAATGGCACAGACTCATTTAGATATAATGCTTTCGATGGAAAGTTGACATCCAATACTGCAACAGTTACAATAACAATTTCCCCCGTTAATGATGCTCCGGTGGTTGTTAATCACACATATCAAACTGACGAAGATAATCCACGAGCTGTCGTTGTTCCTGGAGTGTTAGAAGGTGCTACTGATGTAGAAAATGATATACTCACTGCTGTACTTGGGGAGAATGTAAAACATGGTCAATTAACACTTAGAAGCGATGGTTCATTCATTTACACCCCCACGGAAGACTATCATGGATCGGACTCCTTCACTTATCGTGCATTTGATGGGAAGGACTATTCCAACATTGGAACTGCAACAATTACTGTAAACCCGGTAAACGACCCACCAAACGTTAGGGATGATGTGGCATACACAACAGAGAACACATCCATCAACATAAATGTGCTTGCCAACGACGACGACATAAAAGATGGTTCGTTTGGAGGTATTAATGCTTCAACACTAAAAATAACCGTTAATCCACTGCATGGATCAGTGATTAAACTGGGTAATAACACACTTACCTACACACCGCATGAAGGATATTTCGGCGTTGATGAGTTCACTTACTCGGTAAGCGATAAGGGTTATCCTACACCGCCTATTACCAGAAGTGCTAAAGTAACTGTTCACATAGAGCGTTTATCACCGGTAGCTAACGACGACAATGTTACAACTGCCGAAGATACACCAATTAATATTGATGTAACAGCCAATGATGTTGACGTGGACCTAAACCCCACATCTATTGTTGTAGTTACTGCACCAACCAATGGTACCGCTGTGAGAACCGGCTCAATGGTGAGATATACACCCAACCAGGATTTCTTTGGTAACGACTCATTCAAATATACCGTAAAGGACTTTGCCGGACACACAAGTAATATTGCCACTGTAAATATAGTGGTAACACCCGTGCCCGACCCACCGGTAATTAAGAACTCATCGTTCTCAACACCTGAAAACACATCACTAACCATACCATTAACATCAATAGCATCCGACCCCGAAGATGATATCAATCCGGCCACGACCACATTCCCCACTGCACCACAACACGGAACAGTGTCGTTCAGCAATGGCAACATAATCTACCAGCCAAACAACGGGTTTGGAGGCAACGATAGTTTCACTGTTAGGGTGAAAGACATGACCGGTTTGAATAGTAACATCGGCGAAATTACAGTGCTGGTATCCAATCAGGCACCCGATGCAAAGGATGATTACTACACAATTCAGGAAGATAATGTTAGCATATTTGATGTTCTCTCCAACGACACCGATCCGCAGAACAATATCAATGCCAACAGCTTAACCATAGTAACTGCGCCTACTAAAGGAACAGCAAAGGTGAGTGCCGGAAAAATAACTTACACTCCCAACAAAGATTATTTTGGAACAGATAGGCTTACATATCGAATATCCGACCACACCAACTATAGTGACCAGGCTACTGTTTACATCACCATTGAGCCGGTAAACGACCCACCGGTGGCCGTGGATGATGCAGCCACAACACCCGAAGACACATCAGTGGAAATCGATTATCTGGCCAACGACTACGATGTTGACGACTTAATAGTACCAAAATCAACCATAATTGTAACCCAGCCCGGTCATGGTACTGCCACCGTCATTAATAATGGTGCACTGATAAGATATATGCCTGCGCAAGATTATTACGGCACAGATAATTTCAGATATAGGATTTACGATGAATCGGGCGATTTTGGCGAGGCAAAAATATCGATAACCATCACGCCGGTAAACGATCCACCGGTGGCTATTGATGATTACATAGAGCTTATTAACGAGACCTCTAAAACATTCAACCCATTAGCCAACGACTATGATGTTGAAAATGAACTCCATAAAGGATCATTAAAAATCACAACCAATCCGGCACACGGTATGGCTACAGCTAATGCGACAAACGGCACCATAACCTATACACCCAACGCAGGCTATACAGGAGCCGACCAGTTGGAGTATTCGATATGCGACATACATGGTTTATGCGCCTCGGCCACAGTTTACATTACCGTTAATAAGGATAATCAACCGCCCAAAGCCAATGATGATACATTACTGATAGAAGAAGATACCACAGGCACTGTATATCCATTGGCCAATGACACCGATATCAACGGAAACATTGACCCGGAAACATTAACCATCATCACACCACCAAAGAGGGGTAAAGTTATTGTTAATGTGGATCAAAAAACCATTGAATACACACCTGACAAAGACTACTTTGGAGCCGACACAATAACATACCGTATATGCGATAGTGGAAATCCGCCATTGTGCGATTCGGCAATGATTTACATCACGATATTACCGGTGAATGATGCTCCTGTTGCTCATGACGCCTTGGTAACTCTCGACGACATAGATATTGTAACCTATGACCTGCTAGACAAAAATAATCCTATAGTTATTGACATTGATAGTGAAGAGCTGTTTATAACCTATATCAAACCTCATCCACTCATCACAGTGGTTGATAATGGATTAATAACCATACAGTCGGATGGCATAATTCATTGTGGTGAGTTTACAATTCCTTATACAGTAAGCGATGGAGAGCTAACCGACCAGGCAGTGCTAACAATAATTATGTATGCACTTGACACCGACGGTGATGGAATACCCGACTATATTGAGGGCACCGGTGATACTGATGGCGACGGAATACCTGATTACCTCGACACAGACTCTGACGGCGACGGAATACCGGACGAAATAGAGAGTGGTTTTGTAATCGGAAGTAATGATAAGAACATCAATTGTGGTAAATTACCTATCGACACCGATGGCGACGGAGTGCCCGATTATCTCGACCTTGATAGTGATGGTGACGGAGTGCCCGACTCAATAGAAGGCACCGATGACTGTGATGGCGACGGAATACCTAACTGGAGAGATCCCGATGATGATTGTAATGAAAGGCCTCTTATACCTGAGCTGTTCACCCCCAATGGTGATGGCATTAATGATAAGTTCCTGATACCAGATATTCATCAGTATGAAAATAATGAACTAATGGTATTCAACCGTTGGGGAGTGCTGGTTTATCACAAAGTACGATATGATAATAGCTGGGATGGGCTTGCCAATAAAAACTCATCAGGGAATAAAGTATTGCCGGAAGACACCTATTTCTATGTGTTTAAGACCGGCAAAAACGGCAAAGTAAAAAAAGGATCTGTATATTTGAAACGCTAAACCTGACCTAAAGATGCAACATATAAAAACAATAACTCTAACAATACTTGGATTCCTGTTGACACTGCACACCGCAGATGCTCAACAGGACCCCATATATTCGCAATATAACTTCAACTCACTGGCACTTAATCCAGCCTATGCGGGTACTAAAGACGTGATGAGCCTTATGTTTATCACCCGTCAGCAGTGGGTTGGTTTTGATGGTGCCCCATCCACCAATTACCTGATGGGGCATACACCCATTGGCGACACCAATGTAGGAATAGGGTTAAACCTGATAAACGACAAAACAGGTCCCGTAACCCAAACCGGGGGCTACATGGATTACTCATATCGAATAAGAACAAGTGCCAACACATGGATATCGCTTGGGTTAAAAATTGGCATGAATCATATACAGAGCGACTTGAGCCGACTACAAACCTACAACCCAAACCCCGACCCGGCACAGATGGATAAAATCGACTCTCGTAACCTATTCAACATTGGCACAGGGATTTACTTCTACTCCGAGAAATTCTATTTAGGAGTATCGGCACCAAAGTTGATTCAGAATAAACTCGCATCAACCATAGAAGGTACCCAGCTACAGGGTAAGGAAGTACGACACTTCTATGCAATGGGAGGTTTGGTTTTTGATGTGGCACCAACAGTTAAACTAAAACCATCACTTCTATTCAGAATGCACCAGGGAGCAGGGCCGGCCACCGATATCAACGTTAACGCCCTATGGAACGAGAGGCTATGGACCGGAGTAATGTACCGGATATCAGACTCATTCGGTGCCAACCTTAAGTTTTTGATTACTCCACAGTTCTACATCGGATATGCTTTCGATAAAAACACAAACGAACTTAAGAGCTACAACAGTGGCTCACACGAGATAATGGTTGGATATGACTTTACCTTTAAACGAAAAAACATACAAAACCCACGATATTTCTAAACCAAACAGCACCACCCATGACAATAAAATCGAAATATAGATACTTTTTAACCTTGTTTTTGGTAATAGGACATTTTTGTATCTATGCACAGAATGCATTAATACAAAAAGCTGATACCAAATATTATAACTTCGACTTTTACTCTGCTTTGCGACTATATAAAAAAGCGGCATCAAGTGGTGTTTCAGAGTATTATGCATCAGTGCAGGCGGCCAACTGCTATAAGGCATTAAACCAGCCGGCCGAAGCAATTCAGTGGTTCAACAAGGCTCTGAAATTTCCCGGGGCCGATAACACACTCCACTTGGCGATAGCGCAAGAATTAAAAAAAACAAACCGAAACAACGAAGCATCAGCCCACCTCAACGAATACTTCTCGCTGAGATATATGCTTACAAACAGGCAAGATTTCAACTACGACTCTTTTATCCGCCAGATAGATAGAGACTCGTTAAGTGTTAAAATTGAGCAGACCGGGATTAATACATCCGAGTCGGAATTTGGCCCAATACTAATCGACAACACACTCTACTTCTCATCTAACAGGCCTGTAAGAGGCTTTGCGCAAGTGAAGGATAACCGCACAAACCTCACCTTCTACTCGTTATATAAAAGCAGATTGCTATCCGACTCAATAATAGAGACTCCTAAAGCGATGGTGTATAAAAATTCACAAAAAACCAATGATGGTTCGGCTTGTTACGACCCATCAACGGGCATATTTTACCTTACACAAAATAGGATATCGAATACTAAAGGACGCACAACACTAACCATAAACACATTTATAACCGACAGCAATATAAAACTCGACCGTCCGCTTGGACAGTTGCCATTTGCCCAAGAACAGTACTCAATAGCACACCCCACATTGAGTAATGATGGCCGATATCTATATTTTGCATCCGACATGCCCGACGGTTATGGCGGCTGGGACATATACCGATGTGAAATAAAAAATGGATTCTACAGTAAGCCCATTAATTTAGGACCATTAATCAATACTCCCGGTAATGAAACATTCCCTTTTATTGCATCTGATGATAATCTGTACTTCTCGTCGGATGGGCATCCGGGCAAGGGAGGCCTCGACATACTGATAGCCATCAATTATGACAATGAGTTCATAACAGTGGTAAACCCGGGAAAACCGATAAACACCGAGAGTGACGACTTTGCAATAGCCATTGATTCATCAATGAAGTTTGGATACTTAAGTTCCAATAGAGCAATGGGTATGGGTAATGATGATATCTACAAATTAATTTTCAAAGCCCCAGCGAGTTACACGATAGTAAAAGGAGATGTATTCACTGGTGATGAGACATTTAAGGAGCCCAATGTAATGATAAGGGTAACCGATAAAAATGGGGCTACAGTACTTGAGACATCTACCGATGAGAATGGGCAGTACCTCATTGCACTAAAAAGTTCGGAGTCGTATGAGTTGATATTAACCAAACGACTTGCAGGTAGCCAATCGGTATTTCTTGCCCGCCCCGACTTGACCAATCAGAAGATAATTATTGCAAATGTGAAGTTTTAAAAAAAGGTGTTGCCTCTTAATAGTTGCAACACCCTTTTTATATAGTTTTAGCCTTAATTAAAATGGCAAATCTTCTTCGGGACCAGCAGGCGGTATGTCGGTAGTAACAGTTTTTGCCTCGGGTGCGGGTGCAGGAGCAGCGCCTCCATCGGCAAGCTCTACGCGCCATGCTTCAAGGTTTGAGAAATAGTTTATCTTACCATCTTTCTCCCATTTACGACCACGGATATTAAACGATACTTTAATACGCTGTCCTAACGAAATATTATCGATGGCGCTGCATTTATCCTGGGTAAGCTGAAACTTAACAAAATCGTTCCAGTCGGAATTACGTTCATTCTGAACCTCAATAACAAATTCTCGTTTCTTAAATGTTGCACTAATATCAACAACATCCTCTTTAACTATTAGAGCTCCGGTAATTTCAAAATTCATAGTATCTGGTTTTGTTATTCTTCATTAATAATTATTGAATCTATACGATCGCCGGCTCTGATGGCATCAATAACCTCAAGCCCCTCTACCACTTTACCAAAAACGGTATGGTTACGATCAAGGTGAGCGGTATTTTCGCGTCCATGACAGATAAAAAACTGTGACCCACCAGTGTTGCGTCCTGCGTGAGCCATTGACAGCACACCTCTATCGTGATACTGATTATCACCCTTCAGTTCGCAATCAATAGAATAACCGGGGCCTCCTGTACCTACTCGTCTATCATTCAAATCTCTGGAAAAAGGGCAACCTCCCTGAATAACAAAATTAGGTATAACTCTATGAAACGCCAGTCCGTTATAGAAGCCTTCCTTGGCCAACTTCACAAAGTTCTCTACAGTTTTGGGAGCATCTTCTTCAAAGAACTCAACCTTCATAACACCTTTAGGAGTATGTATTTCAGCTGTTTTCATAATTATATGGTCATTTAGCTTTATAATATTCATTCAAAAATAGTGCTTTTTTTCACAACTGTTGGTATAAGAGAATAAAAAAAGCTACTGCCAATTTTTTGACAGCAGCCTCTAATATGTTTTAGTCACTTACTTTACGATTTCAAGCAG
>CAZWOA010000125.1:0-7008 GCA_964635545.1 uncultured Marinilabiliaceae bacterium | reverse complement strand
ACAGGCTCCGAAGGAACGTTTCATGCCGGCGAAATGATATCGTACGGCACCAATGTAGTTGGAGGAATCACACCGGGCAAGGGAGGCACTCGCCATCTCAACCTGCCGGTATTCAACACTGTGAAAGAGGCCGTTAATACCACCGACGCCGATGTATCGGTAATATTTGTACCAGCCCCATATGCCGCCGACGCAATAATGGAGGCTGCCGATGCAGGCATTTCAGTGATAATTGCAATTACTGAAGGCATTCCTATTGCCGACATGATAAATGTGAAGCAGTATCTGCAAGGCAAAAAATCAACACTAATAGGTCCCAACTGCCCCGGGGTTATATCTCCCGGACTGGCAAAAGTGGGAATAATGCCTGGCTTCATTCATAAAAAAGGACACATAGGAGTGGTGAGCAGATCGGGCACACTAACTTACGAAGCAGTGGATCAACTAACGAAGCAGGGCTTAGGACAGAGCACCTGCATTGGCATAGGTGGCGACCCGATAATAGGAACAACCACACTTGAAGCGGTTAAATTATTGATGAACGACCCCGATACCGAAGGCATAATAATGATAGGCGAGATAGGTGGAAGCATGGAGACAGAGGCCGCCCGATGGATAAAGGAGCACGGCACCAAACCTGTGGTAGGCTTCATTGCCGGACAAACAGCCCCCAAAGGTCGCAGAATGGGGCACGCCGGTGCAATAATTGGAGGTAAAGACGACACAGCCGAAGCAAAAATGAAAGTAATGGAGGAGTGTGGCATACAAGTAGTTGTATCACCTGCCGACCTAGGGATTACAATGGCTAAAGCACTGGGAAAAAAGAAATAACCAACATATAATAGTACACAGGCAATATAGATTAAACAGAACCTGCTCAACCAGAATATTATACATATTTACAGTAGTAGTAAAAACTGCTTAATCTAATTTGCCTGTGTATCTTAATTTTATGACTAATAAAAGTAAAAACCCTTGTTGAAAAATTAACTTAATCTACAATTTCATATTATTTATAAACATAAATTAGAGTTATTATTTTTATTGCTGAAAATTGACTTATTTTGCATCGAACAAACAAAGAGTAAAAATGTCCGATAAAAGTGAATCATCCGGCAATATAACCATCAACGATATAGCCCGAAAGCTCAACATATCGCCCTCCACTGTATCGAGGGCACTTAACGACAGCAGCAAAATAAGCGAAAAAACCCGCAATGAGGTTAAGCAAGTGGCTGCCAGCATGGGCTATCAGATAAACCAAACTGCATCAGCACTTTCAAAAAATAAAACGAATGTAATAGGAGTTCTACTTCCTAAACTTAACAGTCATTTTTTCTCAAAAGCACTTAGTGGCATTGAGGAGGCAGCACAACTACAAGGATATCGCATATTGATTTGCCAATCAAACGACAACAAGGTGCAGGAAGAGGAGATGGTAAAGCTGCTCATATCATCAAGAGTTGACGGAGTGGTAGCTTGTATGGCAATGGATAGCGGCGATGGAAATCACTTTGGCATACTATCAAAAAACCGGATTCCGGTAGCCATGTTCGATAGAATAAACTTCAACATACCAGGGCCTAAAGTAGTGGTAGATAACTACGACGGGGCATTTAAGGCCACTGAACACCTTATACTTAACGGCTATAGAAGAATTGCACACTTGGCAGGCGACATATCAAGCAAAGTATTTGAAGAGCGACTACATGGCTTTCAAGATGCGCTCAAGAAACATAACATACCAGTAGTGCCACAAATGATACTATCGTGCAACCTGGATGAGAAAGATACCAGAGAGGCATTTATGCACTGGATGCGCCTACCGGTAAAGCCCGATGCCATATTTACCAGCAGTGCATCTACAGGCCTTATAATAAGCTCTCTGGCCAAATCGGCAGGAATAAGCATCCCTTCAGAGATGGGTATTATATCATTCGGCTCGGAACCATGTCACGACCTCGTTACCCCTACCCTATCATCGGTTGATATACCTGGATACGAAATGGGTAAATCATCAACCGAACTACTTATAAAATCAATTGAAGATAAGAAGTTTAACCAACCAATGGTTCTAACCCCCATAAAACTACTGATAAGAAACTCCACATTCCGACCTTAATAATATAAGTAGTAAGAAAAATATTTTCAAGAAGCAATGCAATCGAATGCATTGCTTCTTTTGTTTTCTGCAAAACAATTAGAACAATACAGTGAAAATAGTTTAATTTTTAAGAACAACATTAAATTATTGCACTATCTTTGCGCCAATGCTGCGCTACAAAAGCAATAGATATTGCTTTTGTGGAGATGAAAAACAAGCGCAAAGAGGGATCTTATGGTAACAAAATAAATTAATTGCAGTCATTTTATGCAAACGCTTGCATAAAATTAATACTTTGTTTATTTTTGTTACAAATTTAAATTTGACTCACAATGCAAAGACTATTTTTATTACTATCGATCACGATTATGCTTGCACATTCAGGATGCAGCCCCAGCAATGCAAAGCTGGCGACCTATCAGCCACTTAATGATGGCTGGTCTCTTCAGTCATCTGAAAAGATAGACGCAAAAGGCAGCGACATATCAAAAGCTTCCTATAACAGCAGCGATTGGTACCAAGGAGAAATTCCGGCTACTGTTTTCGCATTATTGCGCCAAAACAACCTCTACACCAATATCTTCATGGGTGATTCCATGGATTTGGTTGACAGAGCGCCTTTCCAAAAACCATGGTGGTATCGCAAGAGCTTTAACATCAACAAAGAAGATAAAGCAAAATACCAGATTAAGTTTGAAGGAATAAACTACAAAGCCAACATATGGCTCAACGGACAACAGATAGCTGACTACAGCACGGTTGAGGGACCATTTGGAATGTGGAACTTAGACGTTACCAAATATCTTGTAAACGGAGATAACGCACTGGCAGTAGAAGTAATACCACCGGTGAAGGGCGACCTAACCATCGGTTTTGTTGACTGGAACCCCGCAGCACCCGACAACAACATGGGTATGTGGAGAGGTGTTTACCTTAAAAGATCGGGTATTGTAAGCCTTGAGTCGCCTTTTGTGCAGACCAAACTTACCAACCCTTCCAATGAAGTTGCTGAACTTACCGTATCGGTACTTGCCAGCAACCTAAGCGACAAAGCACAAGAGACTACAATCTCTATATCTACCCCTTCTCTGTTTGATGCAAGCCAGACAGTTACCCTTGCGGCAGGCGAAACTCGCGAAATTGAGTTCACATCGGCTGACTATCCGCAGTTAACCATCAATAACCCAAAACTATGGTGGCCTATAAACATGGGCGAGCCAACACTTCACAACCTTAAGGTGAGCGCTAAAACCGGTGATGCCATTGATGACGAACTTAGCTCAAACTACGGAATACGTGAGATTAAACAATATATCAACAGCAACGGCGACAAAGGATTCAAAGTTAACGGAAAACCAACTCTAATTAAAGGAGGCGGATGGGTTGATGATGTATTCCTAGCCGATGAAGACGACAAAGTGAGAGCTCAGGTGGAATACACCAAGCACATGAATATGAACACCATACGCCTTGAAGGATTCTGGGGTAAAAACAAAACCCTATTCGACGAGTGCGACAAAAATGGTATTCTGTTAATGATTGGATGGAGCTGTCAGTGGGAATGGGAAGCTTACTGCGGCCGCCCCGAACTACCATTTATGATGATAACCGGCGACGAAGAGATGGTGCGTAACACCGAGGCTTATGTTGACCAGGTTAAATATCTACGCAACCACCCGAGTGTATTCCTTTGGGTATTTGGTAGCGACAAACTTCCTCTACCTAAGCTTGAGGCTATGCTACTTGACGAGATTGGCAAGGTTGACCCAAGCCGTCCACTTCTTGGAAGCTGTAAAAACAGAGAAGTAATGTCTGATATATACCTCGACAGTGAGGTGAGTGGCCCTGTAGGCGTTAAAATGTTAGGCCCCTACAACTATGTGCCCCCAGTATATTGGTATATCGACAAAATTGCCGGTGGTGCATGGGGTTTCAATACCGAAACAGGCCCTGGCCCACAAGTTACTCCTCTTGAGAGCATTCTTAAAATGATACCGGAAGATAAGCTATGGCCTATCAACGAGATGTGGGATTACCACTGCGGTCGTCATGAGTTTGGATCACTTGATGGATGGTTAGAGACATTCAACGCACGATATGGCGAAGCAAAAGATCTTGAGACATTTGCATTCAAAGCTCAAATGGCAAACTACGAAGCTATGCGACCAATGTTCGAAGCATTCCAGGTTAACCATGGTCTTGATAATAAAGCCACAGGAGTTATTCAGTGGATGTTAAACTCGGCATGGCCCGAATTCTACTGGCAGCTATACGACTATTACCTACTGCCCAACGGAGCATTCTATGGCGCACGCAAGGGATGTCAGCCACTTAACATTGTATATCACTATGGAGAAGATGCAGTATATGTTGTTAACGAGCACCTTACACCGTTCAACAACCTTAAAGCATCAGTAAAACTATATGATATTAACTCTAATGAGATTTACAGCGAAGAGAAAGACCTGAACATCAACGCAGAAAAGGTTGAGAAACTCGTATCATTCCCTTCAAACCTTAAAACTTCAACCACCTATTTTGCATCGCTAAAACTAACCGATGCTAATGGTAATGAACTTGCCGACAATTTCTACTGGTTATCTACCAAAGACGACAAAATGGCTTGGGAGAAAACCACATGGGTAACTACGCCTATGAAGGATTACGCAGACCTTAAAGGCATCAACAACATGCCTAAGGTAGATGTTAAAACTTCTATGACGCAGAAGAAAATTGCAGGTAAACAGGAGTTTACTGTAACACTTGAAAATCCCAATCAATCAATAGCTTTCTTTATCGAATTCACACTAGTAGATGAAGAGACCGGTCAAACCTTACTACCTGTTTTCTGGAGTGACAACTATGTGTCGCTAACAGCAAACGAAACAAAGGTACTTACCGCAACCATTGCTGATGAAGTAATTGGTGGCAAGAAAGTATCATTGAAGGTACAAGGTTGGAACGTTAATTAAGTTTCGAAAAAAAGATTTCCGGACTCACACCCGGAAATCTTTTTAATCAAATCAGAAAAAATCACCAACTGCAACTGCAGTTAATAATACATTTTCTCATGAAACAGGAGAGAACAGTTATCGGTGTCGATTTAGGCGGCACTAACATGAGAGCCGGTCTGGTAAAGGATGGTAAAATTGCAAAGCATGCACAACGCCTTGTTCCTAAAACAGACGACCCCGATGTAGTTGTAAAAGATATTATAGAGGTTATCACAGAGGTGATAACACCCGATGTATGTGCCATAGGCATTGGAGTACCAAGTCTGGTAGGTGCCATATCTGGCATTGTATATGATGTTCAGAATATACCATCATGGACAGAGGTACCTCTTAAAGACATACTAGCCAAGCATTTCAATATTCCGATTTACATTAATAATGATGCCAACTGCTTTGCGGTAGGAGAAAGAGTATTCGGAGCAGGAATGAAATACGACGATTTCGTAGGACTGATTACTGGAACCGGAATGGGTGGTGGAATAATCAAAAACGGTCACCTGATGCAGGATCAAAACTGTGGCGCAGGTGAGTTCGGAATGATACCCTACCTTGATCGCGACTACGAATTCTACTGTAGCGGACAATTCTTCACCAACGTGTATGGAACTGAAGGACACGAAATGGCCAAAAGAGCTAAAAGTGGTGACAAAGATGCACAGGAAGCTTTCAATATTTATGGACGACATTTGGGTAAAGGAATAAAAACAATATTACTTTCTGTTGACCCCAAAGCAATAGTAATTGGAGGTTCAGTTTCTAAATCGTTCGACCTTTATAAAGATGCAATGTGGGAAGAGATTAAAACATTTCCATATAGCATAACTTTAAAAAATATTGAAATTATACCTTCTAATATGGAAGAAATTTCGATCTTTGGCGCTGCAGCACTTTGTATAAACAATTTAGAGGATTAAAATTATAATGATACAGGATATTTCGTTCGCAGGGCAGTACTCCATAGGAGTTTTTCTCGAAGGTAAAAGCCTTCAGGTAGGATTGGTTAAAGATATGAAGGTGGAGAAGTTTCACCAAAAGGAGATTAACAACCGCGAGGCGGAAGAGGTGATAATAAAGGAGGTGATGGATGCCATCGACCAACTTATCACTCCCAATGTAAAAGGTATAGGCATAGGTGTACCCAGCATGGTGGATGTGGCTAAAGGCATTGTTTACAATGTAGAACACATTCCGTCGTGGCGAGAGGTTCACCTGGGCGACCTGCTCACCGAGAGGTACCATATTCCTGTATATGTTAATAATGATGCCAACTGCTTTGCAGTGGGTGAAAAGTATTTTGGTAAAGGAAAAAAGAACTCCAATATGGTTGGAGTAATCCTTGGTGAAGGACTTGGATGTGGAATTATAGTGAATAATAGATTATACTCCGGCACCAACTGCGGAGCCGGTGAGATTGGTTACATACCCTATAAAGACCGCAACTACGAGCACTACTGCTCCAGCAGTTACTTCGACCTAAAATATGGCATTAAACCCGAAATGCTCTACGCCAGAGCACGCAAAGAGGACAAAATTGCTTTGGCAATACTAGAGCAGTTTGGTGCTGATGTTGGAAACGCAATAAAAACCATAATGTATTCCTACGATCCTGAATGTATAATTCTAGGAGGGTCAGCGGCACGCTTCTTCCCATATTTCAGTGAGCAGATGTGGAAAGTAGTGCGAACATTCCATTATGAAAAGAGTATTGAAAAATTAAAAATTGAAGTATCCGATCAGGAAAATATATCAGTACTAGGGGCAGCAGCTCTCTATTTTGACGCAATGACAATAATTTGAAATGAATACTCATTATATTACCTAAAATGATTAACTTCGTGTGATTACTAAATAGTTATACTTATGAACCTGTTGAATTTTGTAGCTCAATTT
>CAZWOA010000124.1:0-7074 GCA_964635545.1 uncultured Marinilabiliaceae bacterium | reverse complement strand
GTTCACTTCGTTCGATTCCTATAAATACTCAGCTACAGGCGAAATACTAAAAGGCATAAGCAGTAAATTATTTGCCGGTGTGCAATGGGATTTGGGCTACTATGAAAACAGATCAATTAAAAACCCCACTGATAACAATTCAGGATGGTTAACATCAGCAATACCAGGCGCCTACGGTGGATGGAGCAATGGAATTGGCCCAATAATCAGGTTCGACAGTCGCAACAATATTGTATTCCCCACCAAAGGGTGGCTCATAACTGCCTCATACCTAAACCACAACAAAATAACCGGTAGTGAATACAATTTTGGCTACACCACTATAGACGTAAGGAATTATATACCGGCCGGCGCCAACAAACAGGTTGTGGCTCTGCAAGGTTACATCAACTCAACCCACGGCAACACACCATTTTTTAAACTGGCAACCCCGGCCGGGAAGCGGTTAATGCGAGGAATTGGGCATCCATATAAATATCTTGATAAAAACGCATGGCTCCTTCAGGCCGAATACCGCCGCTCGCTTTGGTGGCGCATTGGAGGCGTGGCTTTTGCCGGCGGAGGTAATGCATTCAACTCATTTTCGGGAGCAATAACAGACAAAATGCACATTATGGGCGGCTTAGGGCTCCGATTTAGAGCTTTGCCCAAAGAGCACCTAAACATACGCCTGGATGCAGGAATGACCAACCGTGGCGACCATGCCATATTCTTCACTTTAAGAGAAGCATTTTAGAGAGAGCTATTACACCAACCACCTCATTTCAAAGGGGTTATTCAACCCGAGTGTTAATCGGTCAAAAGCCAACTGCTATCCTGAATACTACTCCTTCATATTTCGCTTTGTTGAAATAGGTAAAAACGCCGGCACGGGCTACCATAAATATCCTGCTTAGTCCGTATCCCGCCTCGGTGTAGCAAATATTTGGGGTGCTCACATGGTTCACAGTTAAATCCTCGCTCCAAAGTGTATTGCTCAAGCCGGGTAAATATTTCAATACCAGCAAAGGAGACCCATAGCTTGCCGACACAGATACATAGCGGCTATTGACCGAAAGCTGGTATGGCTTTGCAGCGACGAAACTCCGGTTTCCATCAGAAATATCGACTGGCGCATCATTTCCTCCAAAATGTTTCCATTGTGTGAAGTGGATATCATCAGCATTAATGAATATGCCGGCATCAATCTTCCAATTAAAACTATTGAATATCCCCCACTCACGTTTTTGCTCAATGGTGCCATTGATATGCGAGTAACTGGAGCCACTATTCCATAGCGACTTGATGCCCTGACGGTAATTTATGCCCAATGTGGGATAATCCGATCCGGCGGGGATGCGCCTGCCACCTGAAATGCGGCATTTCATAAATGGTGTGTAACGTAATCCAACCGACAATGATGCTTGCAATGACGATGTTAAATGGGCATCATCAATTTTTCCGTTAACCGGTATGTTAGGATCGTAGTTTTTTCCTCTATTAAAGAACGAATAGTTGCTATAATTCTGTTGCTCAATAAAATGATCATGTCTTACCGAGGCGAGCAACATCAATCCATCAGCAAGTTTACGAGTTGCAAAAAACGAGTAGCTCTGTTGCCTGGTAAGAATTTTGTAGTTATCCTTCAACACGAGGTTATAAATGCTATTGACGATATTGTTAATTCCCTGGTCGCCTTTCATATCGGAATAGAAATGACCTGCCGACATCCCAAAACTACCTTTTTCAGAATTGCCAACACTAACATTTGCACTCCATGAAATTTTCTCGGCCGAAAAGGAGTATCCCGCCATTGTATTAATGGTTATAGTCCGGATGGAGTCGGGCCTGTACCGTGCCCCCAACGTCTGTTTGTAGTTGAAGCCTGTAACGGGATGAAACGAGGCACTCGACGGATTGAGCAGCCCATTATTGTTGATTGAGAATTTCTTCTTGAAATTATTATATTCGCTTGAGCCAAACATGATAGTAAATCCTATGTTTCTCTTCTTTTTCGGAACGATGGAATCACGTTCAATTTTTTTCAACGTCAACATTATCGAATCCCTACTCTTAAACGTTCGCAACTCATCTGCACTCAACGGAACCGGACGTATCATATCCCAATCATCCGATGTTTTCAAAAGAGTATCCTTTTCACGGGTAACTTTATAATTGTCGGTTATAATTCTCTTATTGGATGTTGTGTCGTCGAGGCGTTGCTGTTTTTCCATCAGCTTCACAACCTTTGTCATGTCGCTCTGTTTCAAATTGGGCTTGTCCATCAACTCTTTTATCTTCTGCATATTATCGGCACTCTTCTTCTCTTTTGCCGAAAGAGTTGACGAATCTTCATTTTTAACAGATGCTGTTGAGTTATCGCTTATATTTTTATTCTGATTGCTGAGCGTCACCGATTTATATTTCACCGAACCGATATAAAAACCGTCAATCTTCACACCCATGCCCGAAGCCTCCACCGTGAAGTTATGGTTCACCGGAAGCCATGCATCACCTTTAACTGGTGCAAAGGTCTGCTTAACGGTTAGTTTGCCGAAAAATGCTTCATTAACTAAATCAACCGACTGAATGGCCCACGTTTTATCAACAATATTGATGTAACCCGAAAATAACTGCTGACTCTTGCGTTTGGGAATCACCCTTATGCGGTTTATCTCCATGCCCTGCTCCACAAAAAACTCCTCGTAAACAAACCTGTAATGCGAAAATGCTGATGGCGAGAGTGGCGAAATTGCAATGCCGATGGTAGGCTGGTAAAAACTATTGCTGATATAACCAATGTACTCATCTTCCTGACCGGTTCCTGACGGAAAAGTGCTACGCATCGACACAACTTTGTGGTTATATTTATCGGGCGACTCAAATGAAATTTCATTAAGCGATTCCATGCTGAAAATATCGCCGGCTTTAATTTTTTGTCCATTCACCTCAATATGTTTCGCAACTATGCGCGGCATCTTCTTGAAATTCAACGTGCCTTTAAGATAAACTTCCGACTCGAATGCCGAAACTTCCTTCAGGTGCATAGGCGCGCTGGCAATGGCTTTGCGCATTATGGGGTAAGCCGCATCTTCACTTCCGGGATATACCCGCACCTCCTTTATTGCAACAGGACGGCGGGTCATTGTTATATCTTTAGTGATGGCAGTTGTGCTTCCCATAATCTCAACCTCAGTGCTCTGATAGCCCAACGACTGGAAAATAATATGATTTACACCCTCTTGAAGCCTGATCTGGTATTCACCATTATCGTTGGAAGATGTTCCGGTCATTGATTCTTTAATATAGATAGTCACCGAAGGTATATTCTCGCCTTCACTATTTCTGATGAAGCCTTTTAGCTGCTGGGCCGAAATATTTGCGGCTGCCAATAAAAAAGTGGCAGTTATAATGGTTATAAATCTCAACATAGAATAATTTGCTTGCTAAAAGTAGTTAAATAAACCATTTCCATTATCAATTATTATATTTGTTAGTATGTTTGTGTTAAAATGACACCATTATGCCTAAAATATCACACCGTGGCCGACTGATGCCATCATCGCCTATCAGAAAATTGGTACCTTATGCCGAAACAGCTAAGAGTAAAGGTATTAAAGTTTTTCATCTAAACATTGGCCAGCCCGATATTAAAACACCCAAAATTGCCATTGAGGCTGTAAAAAATGCAGAATTATCAGTGATTGAGTATAGCCACTCGGCCGGAATACCTGAGTACCGGATGCGTCTGGTAGAATACTATCACAGTGTGGGCATTGATGTTAAAATAGACGATATACTTGTTACCATCGGCGGTTCGGAAGCGGTGCGATTTGCATTCATGAGCTGCCTCGACCTGCTAGACGAAGTTATTGTGCCCGAGCCTTTTTATGCTAACTATGAAGCATTTGCCACCGAGGCGGGTGCTGTAATAAAGCCGGTTACATCAACCATCGACAGCGGCTTTGCACTTCCATCCATAGCCGATTTTGAGAAAATAATCACCCCGCGCACCAAAGCAATACTCATCTGTAACCCCAACAACCCAACCGGTTACCTATATTCCGAAGAGGAATTTATGCAACTTAAAGAGATAGTACTGCGTCATAATCTATTTCTTATTTCTGATGAAGTATATCGTGAGTTCTGCTATGACGGAGCCACGCACTTCTCGGCAATGTACCTCAAAGGGCTGGAGAACAATGTGATAATGATTGATTCGGTGTCGAAACGGTATAGCGAATGCGGATTGAGAATTGGCGCATTGATAACCCGCAACAAGGAAGTAATTGATGCTTCGATGAAGCTGGCACAATCGCGCCTTAGTCCGCCTACCTACGGGCAAATTGCGGCAATGGCATCATTGAAAGTGGGCGAGAACTACTATAAGGAAGTAAACGAAGAGTATAGACTCAGACGCAACTTCCTGATTGAAGGCCTTAATAAAATTCCGGGCGTATATTCTCCCATGCCCAAAGGAGCATTCTATACGGTGGCAAGCCTCCCGGTTGATGATGCCGAAAAATTCTGTATTTGGTTGCTAAGTGAATTTAATTATAACAATCAAACAGTGATGATGGCACCTGCCACAGGATTCTACGCATCAAAAGGAATAGGCCGCAACGAGGTGAGGATTGCGTATGTACTCAACAGAGACGACCTGGCAAAGGCTCTGATTATTTTAGAAAAAGCACTCGAAGTATATCCCGGACGCACATCAATAGATAAAAAATAATATCTTTGATACTTGAACAATAGATAATCGATTAAAAACATATCTAAGCATCCGGTTTTGAGATACGAACTATTTGTTGCCAAGCGCATTATAAAAGGAGGATTACCAGGCAAACGACTTTCGGGGCCGGTGATAAAAGTTGCTGTGTTGGGAATAACTCTCGGCATGGTGGTCATGATATTGTCAATGGCCATCGGACTCGGTTTTAAGCGCGAGATAAGGCAAAAAATAATAGGATTTGGCTCGCACATTCAGGTTCAGAGCTATGATTTCAACCAAAGCTACGAAACGTATGCCATCACCACCAACGACACCATTGAGAACCTGATAGCAAAAACCGAGGGAGTAACCCACATCCAAAAATTCATAACCAAACCGGGTCTTCTGAAAACCACCGATTTAATACATGGAATTGTGCTGAAAGGTATTGATGACAAGTTTGATTGGAGTTTTTTCCATTCCATACTTGAAGATGGCACTCTACCAACCTACAACGACTCGATAGCATCCAATAAAATAGTGATTTCGGCAGATGTGGCCCGCATGATGAGCCTCAACGTGGGCGATGATGTGCGAATGTACTTCCTTCAGAATACCATTAGAGCACGAAAATTTGAGGTGGCAGCAATATTTAACTCGCATTTCCCCGAGTTCGACAACCTTTTTATACTCTCGGATATACGCCACCTACAGCAACTCAATGGCTGGCAACCCAATCAGGTATCCGGCTACGAAATAACAATCAATAATTTCGATAATATTGAAGAAATATCATCAGAAATAAATTTCATTACATCGGGATATATCGATGATGAAGGAGGAATGCTACGCACACGCAGCATCATGCAGCTTCAGCCACAAATATTTGGCTGGCTCGACCTGCTCGACACCAATATTGTGGTAATTCTGATATTAATACTTGCAGTTGCCGGCCTGAATATGATATCGGGACTACTGATACTAATACTTGAACGCACCAACATGATTGGACTTCTTAAAGCGATGGGAAGCAACAACGACTCGGTACAACGCATTTTTATTTACCTTTCAATCTATATTACAGGTAAAGGCTTGTTGTGGGGGAATATAATAGGAGTGGCAATATGCATTTTACAGCAATATTTTGGAATTATAGGATTAAATCCTGATAATTATTATCTCGACACAGTGCCCATATATCTAAATCCACTACATTTACTGCTATTAAACTTAGGAGCTATTACAGTTACATCGTTAATGCTTATAGCGCCATCATACCTTGCGGCTCGTATTACACCGGTTAAAGCAATCCGTTTTAATTGATAACAGATAATATTTCAATAAATTAGATGAGAGCAAATAAAAATTGGTACCATTTTTGCACTATGTGAAAAAGTTCATCTATACGTCATTTTTTATTAAAATCAAATTTATTTTAGATAAAATTTACTATTTTTGACAAAACCCACTATTTGATAGACTAAAGGAAGCGATATTGGGTTAAACATTACAAACACATTAATTATTTAGTTTATGAAAATTGCAAAGAGCCTGATTGCAGTTGTGGGAATGCTATTTTTATTGGTTTCCTGCGAGCAAAGTGGAGAAGTGAAGTTTACGTCTACGGGAGCGGGTGCCGATTTGAAGGTGATGGGAAGCTCTTTCGACCTAAAATCAAACAATGCAAAACTCACTTTCAAAAAAGTAGAGCTAGGGTTAGAGAACATTATTTTCAAGCATCAAAACAATGATGATGCTGTGACCAATATCAAATACAATGGCCACTATACCATTGATTTGCTGACCGGCACGTCAACTCCAGAGATGGTAACTGCCGATTTAAAACCAGGGAAATATGTAGGTATTGAAGCAACAGTAAATGGAAGTTCAGACACCCCATCATTGATTTGTGAGGCTGAGCTTACAAATAATAATGCCACAAAAACGAACATTATTTTTAACACCAACAATCCTTCGGCATTAAGCTATACCAGCAAAGTTGGATTTAGCATAAAATATGGCCACGTTTATACATTCGTTATTACGTTTATACTACCTACATTATTTGATGATATTGAACTAGATACACTAGAAGTAGTGGATGGTACTATAACAATTGATAGTAACAATAATAGTGAAGCTGCAAAGATTATGGAGAGCAATATCGAAAAAACACTGGACTGTTCCTATCAAATTAATGGCGTTGACATGCCATTCTAAGAATAATAATTAAGATTTAAAGTCGCAGCCACTTTATCGTGCTGCGACTTTTTTTATTTATAGAAATAGATAAGACAGGTAAACTCGGTATAGTGATAAATAAACATCACCACCAGACTACGCAGATATCACAGTACCTGTCCCGTCTATACGGGATATCG
>CAZWOA010000123.1:0-7095 GCA_964635545.1 uncultured Marinilabiliaceae bacterium | reverse complement strand
TTCATGCTTTCGGTATCGGTAGATATTGCAATGGTGAACCGGCATGGCACGTCAACCCGTATATTTTGGCGGCTCAAGGCGTTGGTAAGGTTGGCTTCGATGGATAGCGGTTTTAGATCAAGAAATGCAAAATCCTGAATAACAGGCCAAATAAATGCACCGCCGCCGTGAATACATTTTGCCGATGTGCCACCTGTGCGTCCGTAGATTACAAGAATCTTATCGGATGGGCATCTTTTATATCGCGACACTAATGCCGTGATGGTTACAAACAGCACAATGGCTGCAACTACTATAATTGTTATTGGTTCCATATAGGGGTTAATTAAATTGTTTCTACTATCAAAACATTGTTATTCTCAATCTTTACAACCTTAACAGTGGCGCCTGACGGTATGCGGTCGTGCTCGGTCATTGCCTCCAACTCATGGAAAGCACCGTTTACGCTTACCAGAATTTTCCCTTTCCCTTTTTTGTTTTCAGGAATTGTTAGGTACACTTCTGCCGTTTTGTTAAGTGTGTTTGCAACCTTAAACGAGTTATCTTCTGCCAGTTTTTGCACTGTGCGTATCACCAGAAAGAATATATAAACAAAAGCCAAGCCTACAGCTAATGCTATGATTATGAGTAGGGTGGTGCTCGTTATGGTAGTGTAAAATGAGATTCCCGTCCAGCTGAATCCCAGTAGGAAATTGATGAGGTTGCGCAACGAAAAAAGCTGAAATGGTGCATCATCTCCGCTAAAATCGCCATCGAAATCGGCTTCTATACCGTCGGATGCATCGGCACCCACGAAGGTCATTATTGTTTGTATTATAAAAATAAGGCTTGCCGGAATGGCCACAAACCAGAAAGTTCTGAGTAGTGAATCTAAGCTGTTGAGTATTTCCATAGTAATTACAATGAATTATTTTTTCACTGTAAATCTATAAAATAATTGCTATAAAATTTTACTTTTTGTTAAGTTTTCGTTCTATTGTCTTTCCAATAAAATAGTATGCCAAAATAGGAGTCAGCATGAATTTTGCCGACTTCTCCAGCAGATTAAAGTAATCGAGGCCGAGTAGTAACATTGCGATTGAGATAATCACAATAATGTCGATGGTGATTTTCTCTTCACAATGTCTATTTTGCCCTTGGAGTTAGGTGTAGATATGCCATGCGGTGTTTGGGCTGGGTGGTTGAGGAACTCTTCAATGCTGTCGATAAAAATTGTTAGACTTGCCTAACTTTACTATTTTTGCAAGTTGTAAATTGTTATGATGAAGTTTTTATTTTCGATTTTTACTTTTTTAATCTTTGGTGGTTACATCAATGCGCAGGGCAGGGTTATTACCGGTGCTGTATTTGATTCATCCACCGATATGCCTATCGAATTTTGTAATGTATATGTACCGGCAGAGTTGGTGGGAACTTTAACCGATGGACACGGAAAATTCAGCATAGAAATTAAGGATGAAAAGCCTAAGCTTGTGTTTCAAACCTTTGGTTATAAGACTGATACTGTGTATATAACCAAGCATAGAAGTAATTATGTGGTAAGGCTTGATCCCGAGAATATTGAGCTTGAAGCGGTGGTGGTTACCGGTGTTACACGTGCCACTTTGATGCGCGAGAACCCTGTGTCGATTATTGCAATTACTCCCAAGCAGATAGAGACCTCAACCGAGAGTAATGTTATTGATGCGATGATTAAAAATGCGCCCGGAGTTACTACTGTTAAAACGGGTCCTAACATATCGAAACCTATTATTCACGGACTTGGCTACAACCGTGTGCTAACCCTTTATGACGGCATAAGGCAGGAGGGGCAGCAGTATGGCGATGAGCACGGCCTGGAGGTGGATGGCTATAATATTGAAAAGGGCGAGGTTATAAAAGGGCCTGCCAGTTTACTTTATGGCTCGGATGCCATTGCTGGCGTTATGAGTCTTTTTCCGTATATACCCGCAAAAAACGATGGTAAGGTAGAGGGGAAGTATATTGCAGAGTATCAGAGTAATAACTCGCTTGTGGGTAATGGTTTTCGTGTTGGATATTCGGATGAAAAGTATATTTTTGCCATACGTGGTTCGCACCGCTTAGCCAAAAACTACCAAAACCCCATTGATGGCAGGGTGTATCTAACTAATTTTAAGGAGACTAACTTCTCGGCTCTTGCAGGTTTTAAGGGTGAGAACGGTTATACGCACGTTAATTTTTCGTTGTACGATAATCATCAGGGAATTCCAGATGGCACAAGGGATTCGTTAACTCGGAAATTTACAAAACAGATTTTCGATGGTGATGATGATGATATTTTTAATAGACCGATTGTGTCTTCATCAGAATTAAAATCGTATCGTATTCCTGATTTGTCGCAGCGCATACAGCACTACAGAGCCTACCTACACAGTTATTACGAGGTTGGCGAAGGTGATATCGACATAATTCTTGGAGGCCAGCAGAATATCCGAAGAGAATATACACACCCCACAATGACTAAGCAGGCCGGAATGTATATGCGACTTAACACGCTTAATTACGGTTTCAGATATAATGCACCCAAAGTGGGTAATGTGGATATTGCCACAGGGGTAAACGGTATGTTGCAGAGTAACAAGAATATGGATGCTACTGATTTCCCAATTCCCGACTATAATTTGTATGACGGAGGAGTGTACTTATATGGAAAATGGAAGAAAAACCGATGGAGCATGAGTGGTGGCTTACGCTATGATGTGCGTTATGTGGAGTGGGATGATTTTTATGTGGGCGAAAATGCCGATACAGGCTTCGACAATCGGGTGGATGCTTCATTTCCGGGTGCCGAGCTTCAGTTTGAGAAGTATGATAAGGTTTTTAATGGCATCAGTGGCAGTATGGGCGGTACGTTTCAGGTATCACGCCATATAAGTCTCAAAGCCAATGTGGGGCGTGCATATCGTTCGCCCAATATTACCGAAATAGGCAGTAATGGGCTCGATCCGGGTGCGCATATTATCTATCTGGGAAACAGGAGTTTTAAGCCTGAATTTTCATTTCAGGAGGATTTGGGCATAAGCATAAAGTATAAAAACTTCTCGGGCGATGCCAGCCTTTTCAATAACAATATTCAAAATTATATCTACATGGAAACTGTGGCTGATGCATCGGGTGCGCCCGTTTTAGATGCTCAGGGTAACCGCACAAATCAGTATCAGCAATCATCGGCACATCTTTATGGGGCTGAGGCGTGGTTTGCCATTCATCCGGAGAAAATTGAAGGATTACGGTGGGATAACAGTTTGAGCATGGTGTATGGCGTAAACAAAAAATCGACCTATAAAGGGATGGGTGTTGATGGTGAATATCTGCCTTTGATGCCTCCGTTTAGGGTGATGAGCAGTTTATCCTATGAATTTAGGCCAAATTCGACACGTCTATTATCGGTAAAGCCGAAGTTTGAAGTGGAACATGATGCCGAGCAGAACCGCTACCTCGCACTTGGAGGTACCGAAACGAGAACTACTGCCTACACACTGTTTAATTTTGGTGTTAATGCCGAATTTAAGTACTATAAAGAGAATAGACTGGTGCTGGTGGTGCAGGGTAACAACTTGGCCGATAAGGCGTATCAGTCGCACCTCAACAGGCTCAAGTATTTTGAATATTATAGCAGTTCGCCCAACGGAAGTTCGGGGATTTACAATATGGGGCGCAATATTGCAGTTAAGTTAATTGTCTCATTTTGATGTTTAGATAACATTAATGTGCAATCAACAATTCTTATTCAACTATTTATCGCACTTATTACCATTATTTTGTTGTGGTTGTTTATTTTTGTAGTTTTAAGTTGATTTCATCATTATGAGAAAATATATAATTCTTGCAATCTGTGTGGTATTAGCAACCTCGTTATCGGCACAAGTATTGACCGAGATGGGTCGTGGTAGTGGCACCGAAAGTCGTGAGGGGCAGCAGCCTAAAACTACTATTATTCCCAACGTAAAGGCTTGGCGTTATATCGACGATTTTACACTTGCCGATACATTAAAGGTTGATACGTTACTTACATCGTTTCAGGTTTTTAACCCTATTTGGCGTAAAAGTATCAGCAATATTACCACTGGTAACCTTGGTGCTGCATATATATCTAATATTATTGATGATAGGAAAAGTCGTTCCGAATTTTTATTCTATAATTCGTTGATTGATTATTACGATTACCCCCAGGATGTGCTCTATTATAACACACGTACTCCTTATGTAAATTTATCGTACCATAGCGGACAGCCTAAACGTAGGTCGGAAGAGCATGTGCAGGCGCTATTTACGCAAAATGTGAATAAGAAACTGAACGTGGGGATGAAATATTCCCTAATATCGGCTTTGGGACGTTATGATGGTCAGAAGGTTAAAAATGCCGATTTCAGGCTTTTTGCCAGTTATGATGGCGATAAGTATAAATCATCGGGGGGGCTGATATCGACCAAAGGTACAATGGCTGAGAATGGAGGAATTGTAGATGATGATTATATACTAAACCCGGGCGATGCCAAGGATGATTACAAAGATCCTGAGAATGTGCCCATTAACTTTAGAGATGCGACTAATTACCTGCGTAGTTTTAAGCTGTTCTATAACCAATCGTATAACCTGGGTAATATAACCCGCACCGATAAAGAGGGAGAGGAGCAGGAGCTGCCTGTAACAACCATTTATCACTCGGCAATGGTCGATTTGGCCAAGCGGGTGTACTCCATTGATGAACTGCCCGATTACAAAACTTCACCTGCTGATAATTTTTATCCTAATATCTATATTGATTCATTAACCACGCGCGATTTAACCGAATATACACTTATCAGAAATCAATTTCAGATAAAGTTTAATGAGGAGGCCAACTCGCTGCTCCGATTCGGGATGCGTGCATTTATAGGTAATGATATCAGACTTTATTCTATGCCTGCTGCGCCATATTACGATATTGAAGATAATTTGCATTACAGGTATAATGACTCCACTCTTGTGACAAGTTATATTGGTGGGCAGATTTTTAAAAATATTGGTAGCTCTTTTAAGTGGAATGCCGGAATGCGTTTCTATTTTCAGGGATATAGAGTGGGCGATTTTGAAGTTACCGGTAAGATGTCATCCGAATTCACACTGCTTAACCAGAAATCAGAGGTTTTTGCTGATGGATTGTTATCGCTTCGTTCGCCTGAACTGCTTGAGGAGCACTATTTTTCGAATCACATAAAATGGGATGAGTCGTTTATACGCGAAAAGATGGTGAGGGTGCGCGGTGGCGTGCGTCTTCCCAAGCAGCGGCTTTATGCCTCAGCATCGGTGAGAAGTATCAATGGTTATATCTATTTCAACCGTGAGGGATTGCCCACTCAAAATAGCGATCTAATACAGGTTATTGCCGTTGAGGGTGGAAAACATTTCGAGATTTTGGGAATAAACTCAATAAATCGTGCAGCATGGCAATATTCGAGCAATGGAAATGCACTTCCGTTGCCACAAATATCCCTCTATAGCTCCAATTTTTATCAGAATACTCTGTTTAAAGTGCTTACTTTTCAATTGGGATTTGATGTGCGTTACCACTCCAAATTCTACACGCCTTACTACTTGCCGGCTACAGGGCAATTTATTGCACAGAATGTGAGGGAGGTTGGTGACTATCCTTTTGTTGACCTGTTTTTGAATTTGCACCTTAAGCGGGCACGTATTTATGTTAAGTACGACCATGTGAACAAAGGATGGCCCGATGATAATTATTTCCACACAATCGGTTATCCTGCCAACCCCAGAAGCTTGAAGTTTGGTGTGTCGTGGAATTTCTACGATTGATGATAGGGTGGAGGTGAATAGTTGATGTGATGAAGATTATTTCTTGATTCTCAGTTTGTTGAATTCGAGTTTGTTGCCTCTGAATATGTTGAGGTCCACATTCTCGTTAATACCCTCTAATTTACCTCTTTCTGAAAACTGCCATATCACCCAATGTGATGTTTTGGGAAGTGACGCGAGGTTGTAATTGGCTATCCACAGCGGATAGTGGTCAAACTCGCCGGTGGCAAGGTAGCTCTGGTAAAAACTGTCGCCGGTGTATAATATGGGCTTCACTCCATAGTGCTTTTCTATGGCATTAATAAATATTGAAAGTTCGGTTTTTAGCTCTGCTATTTTTCGTTTTCGGGGCTCTTTTTCAATATCGATAACCGGAAGTAAATCGCCCGGCAGTAGCTTTACCGACTCAATGAAGTTTTGTGCCTGTGGCAGTCCGGGTTCGTTGGGTCTATAGTAATGGTAGGCACCCATCACTATGTTTTTATGCCTTGCCTGCTGCCAATACTCCTTAAAATGACGGTCTTTGCCACTTTTTCCCATTGTTGCTCTTAGAATCATAAATGAAATGGGCGTTGTGCTGTTTATCGAGTTCAGCTTTTCCCAGTCAACTTTGCCCTGGTAGTGCGACATATCTATGCCGAAGAGTCGCGATCCGTCGGCACCATCTACCAGCCTCAGAGCTTTATTGGTGTCGTCTTTGTGTGGGTTAAAAAGGTGTGCAATGTTTTTGGCTATACTATTGAAATTGAGGGTGTTGATGTTTTTGTGCTTGTAGATGTATAGCGAAAATGCGATGCCCAAAAGGAGCAGTACTGCAAAGCCAAACTGGGCATTGCTGCTTCGTTTGCCCTTTTTGCCTCTTGATCGTGATGCCATTTGGTAGGTCTTATTTTGGGGTTGTTTTATTCCATTGCTCCATTGCCCATGCCGCAGCTTCTCGTCCCGAATGGTAATCTTTATCGAGGGTTTCCTTACTTTTTGTGAGTCTCGAAGTTGTGAATGATTCCGGTGGATTAACCTCTATGATGTTTACTCCCGTAGGCGGATTGCGCATAAACTCAATAGATTCGGCATATTTTGCCGGGCGATTAATTGCAGCACGGTACAGTTCGGGGTAATCTTTGAGGAAATAGCGGTAAAGTATGGATGGTGCTTTGGCCTCCATATGATAGCTGTGCTGGCGGCTGCGCAGCACCATAATATTTGATGCGCCGCGGTGGTATGCCTCTTTTACAGGAATTGGCTCGGCTAGTCCGCCATCAACATACATATTGC
>CAZWOA010000122.1:0-7200 GCA_964635545.1 uncultured Marinilabiliaceae bacterium | reverse complement strand
CTCAATCCAGCCTCACCTCAAATAACGATGCATTAAACCGTTCATTATCTATGGAGTGGGTCTCTTCGTTGGTTATAAAAATACGATTACCATCATAACACACCCCTTCCACCTGATGGTTAACTAATGGTAGCAAATAGTGCTTAAGCTTACGATTACCGGCAGCAAATCCCTCTATTTCAATAATAAACGGCTTAAAAACCCTAAGATTGAATTGATACCCGCACAAAATCATATTATCAGTATCGGCACTATAATCGGCACCGGTAATGAGTCCGTTGGAAGGTATGGTGTCGAGCAGCACAGTTTTGCCGGTTGCTTGGTCGAGTTTATAAATGGTGCTATTGCGAGTTCCCCAGTTTTTACTGAAGAGGTAAATAGTATCATTCACCGATGCAATGGCCTCACAATCATAATCATGCAGATATGGAATTAATAATTCGGGCTGTTTCTCATGGCTAAACGATATTATCTCTGCTTTGGCCAGCTGAAAGCCACCATTGGCATCAATATCAGCTTTCATAATTTTATATATCTGAAACTCCCGTCTGTTACCAAGGTTATTACCGGTATCAGCCAGATATATCGCCTCATCATCCTGAGTAATATCTTCCCAATCGATATTTCTGCCATTGGTAATTCTTATGCGTGCTGTCTCCTCGCCTGTTACGGGATTTACAGCGCTTATCTCGGGAGTCCCACCACTATCGTTGTGAGTCCACACTCTGCCATTATAGAATATTACCCCCGACGACTCATTAAGCTCATCGGGCAGAGTTACCAACTTGGTTACTGATGCCTCTTGAGGTTTTACACCATTGCTTTGCAACAGTAAAAAGGGCATCATCAATATAAAAGTTATGGATTTTAATATTAACATCATCACTCAACATGATTAATATGTTTAACAACAGCCTTATTTTTCCACTTTCCTGTCATGTAGTAGGCTATAGAGCCAGTCATGCCCACAATCCAGCTAAAGGGAATTGCCCACCAGATGCCATCAACGCCCCAATGGGAGCTGAGCAGCACGGCAAGCGGTATGCGCCCCAACCACAGTGCTATGAGCGAAATGAACATCGGCACCAGGGTTGCCCCTGCCCCTCTAAGCATTCCATGGGTGATGAACATTGATGAGAACACGATATAGAAACTACTCACAACAACAAGGTAATCAACACCATACCGAACAACATCAACATCAGAGGTAAACATTTCCATAAGACTTTCGCCACCTAAATATACAACAGTCATAAACAAAATGCTAATACCCCAGGCAATTAACATCGAGGTGTAGTAACCCCGTTTAATACGATCGAAGCGGCCTGCTCCAATATTTTGCCCCACAAAAGCAGCCAACGCACTGGACAGGCTCATGGCCGGCATGGCAGCCATAGAGTCGATGCGGCTGGCTACGGTATAAGCTGCCAGCACCGAACTGTCGAAATTATTTACGATTCGGATTAGTGCCATCAGTCCCAATGCAATAAATGTTTGTTGAAACCCGGTTGGCAGGCCGATATTGAGACTCTGGAAAAACAGTTTCCTGCTGAACGTCATCTCACGGATATTGAAACTGATGATTGCATGCTTACGATGCAAATACCATGCCCCCGAAGCAAACGCCACAAAGTGTGCAACCACAGTAGCCACGGCAGCTCCAGCCAATCCCCAGCCACACACAATTACAAACAGAATGTCGAGCACAATATTAGTTACAGTGGCAATTATAAGGAACCAAAATGATGTAAGTGAATCGCCCATGCCACGAAGCACCGACGATATGGTGTTAAATCCGAAGAATGCCACCATACCCACCATATATATCCTGAAATATTGCGAGGCCATAGGTATTATCTCCTCCTCCACATTTAGCAGTCGGAATATGGCATCACTACCCACTATGCCCGCCACGGTGAGCACCAAAGAAGCATAAAAAAGAAATATAAATATGGTGCTGGTAGCCTGCTTAACCTTCTCAAAATCTTTGGCTCCATAGTATTGTGAAATGACCACCGTGGCGCCACTCCCAATGCCTATCACAAATGCTATGAGCGCATAAAATATGGGGTACGACGCACCAATTGCCGCCAGAGCCTCCTTACCCACAAACTTACCCACTATCACCGAGTCGGTGAGTGAATATGCTTGCTGAAGGAAATTACCGGCCAGAAGTGGCAGTGCAAAATATATGATTACCTTGGCTTCGTTGCCTTGTGTTAAATCTCTCATCTAAAATATTGAGGTGCTTTTAATGACGGGAGGTAAAGATATCAACAAAAGAAAGAAAAAAAGGTTGAATAGCGAAATTGTATTTGATAAGCACCACAAAAAAAATGAACGCCTGCCGAAATGGTTAGCTTACGGCGGGCGTTACAGAAATAAATATTAAACGAGGATAATTACAGTTTTTCCAGTTTTACGGTAAAATGTCTCATAAGTGGAGCCTCCCACTTAATGCCATAACCTCTTGTTATTGAACCGCTTCTCTCCTTAACATTTCTAAGGGCTGCCGCTATCACATCCATGTGATTATTGGTATATACACGTCGAGGAATTGCCAAACGAAGCAAATCGAGGCCTCCAAAACGGTTTTCGCGGGTTACCGGGTCGCGGTCGGCAAGGATATAACCAATCTCGCAGCCACGTATGCCAGCCTCAAGGTAAAGCTCCACAACCAGTGTTTGTGCAGGGAACTCCTCTTTGGGCACATTAGAAAGAACCTTTGGAGCATCAACAAAAATGGCATGGCCACCGGCAGGGCGTTGATACGGAATTCCATACTCATCGAGTTTAGCCGCAAGATACTCAATCTGACGAATACGAGTCTCAAGATTATCGAACTCGGTATTCTCATCAAGGCCAACAGCAAGTGCACTCATGTCGCGCCCATTCATGCCTCCATAGGTAAGATACCCCTCATACTGAACGCAATACCCTTTGGCACCCTCATACCAGTCGATAAGGTTGGTAGCTATAAAACCGCCCATATTAACGATACCGTCCTTTTTGGCACTCATTGTCATGCCATCGGCAAGCGAGAACATCTCCTTAACAATCTCCTTTATCGATTTATCGGCATAACCCTCTTCACGCATCTTTATGAAGTAGGCATTTTCGGCAAAACGAGCCGAGTCGAACAGAACAGGTTTACCATATTTATTAGCAATCTCACGCACCTCACGCATATTTTTCATGCTCACGGGCTGCCCTCCTGCGGTATTGTTGGTTATGGTAACTATCACAAAAGGAATCTTATCGGCATACTGTTTAAGAGCAGCTTCCAGTTTTACGGGGTCAACATTACCCTTAAAAGGAATCTCAAGCTGTGTATTTTTAGCCTCATCAATGGTGCAATCGAGGGCAGTAGCTTTGCGCCCTTCGATATGGCCTTTGGTGGTATCGAAATGTGAGTTACCCGGCACAATCATGCCCTCTTTTACAAGGTAGGAGAACAGCACATTCTCGGCGGCACGGCCCTGGTGGGTAGGTATTATATGTTGAAAACCGGTGATATCTGTTATTGTTTTTTTCAGGTTGAGAAACGATGATGCCCCGGCATAACTCTCATCACCCATCATCATTGCGGCCCACTGACGGTCGGACATAGCCCCTGTGCCTGAATCAGTTAACAGGTCGATATAAACCTTATCGGCAGTGAGTTGAAACACATTGAAATAGGCCTCTTTAATCCACTGCTCACGCTCTTGGCGGGTACTTTTTCTAATGGGTTCAACCATCTTTATTTTCCACGATTCTGCAAATGGTAGTTCCATGATATATTGATTTAAAATTGTTATTATGATTTTTGATAATTACACACCCCTAAAAACATTGGAATTACTGCCTGCAACAATTGCACGGGCAACATCCAATATCAAAAGGAATAAAAAATGATAAATACGTATTGATTTACATCAAAAGGAGAGATAATAAAATCCATCCCGCTTCTTGATATTCAGAAAACGGCGACCGGAAAGAAGTGATATGACAATATAATTTCTCATAATCTAAATACGCCACGAATATAGCAAACCAATAATTAAAAAATAATGATAAGACTCATATATAATCACTCATTTGAGTATGGACATATCGAAGGGTTTGGCACAAAAAAGGTTAATAATTTAAAGTAACCGCCATTTTTACTATTTTTGTACCGTTGTTGATATTTTCA
Organism: uncultured Marinilabiliaceae bacterium; assembly: GCA_964635545.1. Classification (GTDB taxonomy): domain Bacteria; phylum Bacteroidota; class Bacteroidia; order Bacteroidales; family Marinilabiliaceae; genus JAGPIS01. The sequence goes on along the minus strand of CAZWOA010000122.1, from coordinate 3,023 downwards.
CTGTTATGACAAGGGTAATTACACTATTATTTACTGCCACACTGCTTACCGGCCACATTAATATTGAGGCAAAACCGGAATCGCCAAATAATGGCAAGAAGGAGATTTTCAGTCTGAATAAGCCTAAAAACCTACCGGAGATGTATAAACTGGGTAAAAGCAGCTCCGTTTCGCAAGAGTTTAAACTGCAAACAGATAATTTACTCAAAGGTTATAGTCTATTAGATAGCCAAAAGCAACCGGAAAAGTATAATCCATACACTGCCTCCTACAATTGGAAAGAGGGGCTTAAATATCAGCCTCACTCCTTCTATCTTCTATTTAAGGTTCAGGATCTTAATGAAATTAAGTTTCACTCATCATTCTCTACCAAAGATAACCTAAAGAGCTACAAAGAGATGATGAGCGGGACCGATGGCAAATACAGCAATCAGCTGGCAGGCGAAGCAGGTATAAGACAGGTGATGCAAAATGCTTCGGTAAGCAACCCATTGCTGGTGAAATATACATGGGAAGAGGTACCAAATCCATCTCAGGCATTTACCGAAGGATGGAAAATAGATAAACGCAAGCTTGATGACAGGGCGATAGGAAAATTATCATTTGACGATATAGATACAAAACGTAAAATTGACAAACCCAAAGCAGAGAAATCGCCTTGGGAGTTTTCGGGCACCGAGTATCTTCAGCTAACGCAGGCATACCTGGAAAACTGGGTTAAGGGGGGTGAAAGTTCGGTGAACCTATCGAGTGACTTACGCTTTAAGGCAATCTATAAAAACAACAAACACGAGTGGGAATCACAGGGAATACATAAAATAGGAATTCTTACGAGTGGTGAAACGGGCAGAAGACTAAGCGACGACATCGTTGATTTAAGTTCAAAATATGGTTTGAAGGCTGCAAATAAATGGTATTACAGTTTTCTTACCACATTTAAAACACAGCTTTTCTATGGATATGCCGCCAATGACGAGAAAAAGGAGCACCCACTATCGGGCTTTATGGCTCCGGCATACATGCAGTTTATAATGGGTATGGACTATAAGCGCGACGGATTGAGTATCCTTCTGTCGCCACTCACATCTATTGTAACCTACGTAAGCGACACTGCAAAAATTGACCAGACAAGATTTAAGATACCCGAAAATAAAAAGAGCACCTCGATGAACGGTTTCTCAATCACCACCAACTGGAAGAAAAACTTCACACGCGAGATATCGTACACCACACGCATGGAGCTGTTCTATCAGTATCAGGCAAAAGATGGCCAGAAACGATTTGACTGGGAGAACATTCTCGACCTGAAGGTGAACAGATATTTATCAACCCGGGTATTACTACAACTACGCTACTTTGATAACGAAAGTGATAAATTCCAGATTAGGGAGAATATAAATATAGCATTCAAATATAGCTTTTAAACCAACCACCAAAACTTTGGCACGATAATTGATTATTTATTAATGAGTGTTTTTTCATAGTTTAGGGTTAGGTTAATAAAAGAGGTTGTTCGCTAGAACAGCCTCTTTTTTTCTATTTAGTTAACACCCACATCATTAAGCTCCTTCGTTTCAGCACTATTTTGGCCGGAAATATTATAGGACTATCCTGTAATTTCACTGAAAAAGTTGCCAGACTTTCGGGTGTAACAACTGCCTTATACCAGGCACCATGATCGGCTAGTTGCAATGTATCGGACACCTCGCATATATTAAATACCGAAGGCAGCTCAAGTTCAGATGCACGTTCGCACCTGACGCTTGAATACAGCTCGACATCTTTCATCTTACTCTTTGCAATATTTACAACATAATGTAGCTCATCCGCATTATCCTGCCATACTTCCAATTCGGCATCAACGGTGGGCTCATAGGGAATAATAGCCGAAATGGCAAGCAATATGCAGATTGCCAAACCTATAATGCTTATCCCATACCTCAACAGCACAGGCGGAACCTGCCCTACAATATTGCGGACTTTCTCGCTTCGGAGTTCTATCTGTTTTTTCTCTTGCTCCATAGGTTTATAATTTAGTTGATGGTTATTAGCTATTAATTAGCTGTTGGCTATTAGCTATTGGCTAAAAGTTTAAAGCTTAAAAACCAGCGGGCTTTTAAATGCATTACAAATGCAGGAAACCAATGCATCCTCGTTAAAAACAAGGATGAGAGAAGCTATCAGCTATTGGCTATCATCTAACTTCCCAATTCCAACTGATTCTTCACCAATTCGTAATATTGACCGCGCTTTTTTGCCAGTTCATCGTGTGTGCCTATTTCGGCAATTTCACCACCATTGAGCACCACTATCTGATCGGCATTTTTCACTGTGCTAAGCCTATGGGCAACCACTACTACTGTTTTATCTTTATAAAATTCGGACAAATTCTCTACAATTGCCCTCTCATTGTTGGCATCAAGCGCATTTGTTGCTTCATCTAAAAAGATAAATTTCGGATCTTTATACACTGCTCGGGCTATCAGCAACCGCTGGCGTTGTCCCTGACTCACACCTTGTCCGTCCTGCCCAATTTGCGTGTTGTAGCCCAGCGGAAGTGCTTCCACATAGTCGGCAATGTTTGCCACACCTGCCGAGTAGCGTAACCTGTCGATGTCCACTTCATCATCCACCGGTGCGATATTGCGTGCTATACTGTCGGAAAAAAGATAGCCTTCCTGCATTACCGCACCGCACTGGTCGCGCCACCATGTTAGGTTGTAGCCCTCCAGGTCGTCATCACCAATGTTTATCATACCCTCGTTGGGTGTATAGTAGCCCAGCAGAAGTTTCAACAGAGTGGTTTTCCCGCTTCCACTTGCACCAACGATAGCGGTAACTTTCCCCTGTGGAATTTTAAGATTGATATTATTCAACACATAATCGGAGCGGCCACCATCATATTTAAAGCAAAGATTCTTGATATTTACCGAGCAATCGGCCGGCAATGTTTCGATGGTTCGGTTTTCGTTCTCTTCATTCTTCTCAATATGAATTTCGTTCATGCGGTCGAGACTGATGCT
>CAZWOA010000121.1:0-7256 GCA_964635545.1 uncultured Marinilabiliaceae bacterium | reverse complement strand
GGTTTTGTTTATTGGTATTATGTTTTGTAGAGGGGTTTTATTTTACTTCTTCAAAGTCAACGTCGGTTACTTCATCACCACCTTGTCCGCTGTCGGCATTGGGGTTTTGCTGTTCGCCTCCTTGTGGCTGCTGAGCCTGTGATGCGTTATACATCTCTTGCGAAGCGGCTTGGAATACTGTGTTCAGCTCATTGGTAGCTGCATCAATAGCGGCTATATCTTGTGCTTTATGAGCCTCTTTCAGTTTCTCGAGTGCTGCCTCGATAGGCTGTTTCTTATCGGCCGGAAGTTTATCGCCAAACTCTTTAAGCTGTTTCTCGGTTTGGAATATCAAACTGTCAGCATGGTTAAGTTTATCGATACGCTCTTTGGCTGCTCTATCGGCATCGGCATTGGCTTCTGCTTCAGCTTTCATACGTTTGATTTCATCATCCGAAAGACCCGAAGATGCCTCAATACGGATGCTTTGCTCTTTACCGGTGGCTTTATCCTTGGCAGTTACATTAAGGATACCGTTGGCATCGATATCGAAAGTAACCTCAATTTGCGGTACACCACGTGGTGCCGGTGGCAGATTGTCGAGGTGGAAGCGACCGATGGTTTTGTTACCATTTGCCATTGGGCGTTCACCCTGAAGGATATGTATCTCTACCGAAGGCTGATTATCAGCAGCTGTGGTAAATGTTTCCGATTTTTTGGTCGGTATGGTTGTGTTCGACTCAATAAGTTTGGTCATCACGCCACCCATAGTTTCGATACCAAGTGAAAGCGGAGTAACGTCGAGCAGAAGCACATCTTTAACATCACCTGCAAGCACACCACCTTGAATTGCAGCACCTACAGCCACTACCTCGTCGGGGTTAACTCCTTTAGAAGGTTTTTTGCCGAAGAAATCCTCAACTATCTTCTGTATGGCGGGGATACGTGTAGAACCACCCACAAGAATCACTTCGTCAATATCGCTGGTGTTATATCCGGCATCCTTAAGAGCTACTTTACATGGCTCAAGGGTGCGCTGTATCAGTTTGTCGGCAAGCTGCTCAAATTGTGCCCTCGACAGTGATTTAACCAAGTGTTTTGGTATTCCGTCCACCGGCATAATATATGGCAGGTTAATCTCGGTTTGTGTGGTGCTCGAAAGCTCAATTTTAGCTTTTTCGGCAGCATCTTTCAGGCGCTGTAGTGCAAGCGGGTCTTTACGCAGGTCGAGGCCTTCATCTTTAAGGAACTCATCTGCAAGCCAGTTGATTATAACATCATCAAAGTCGTCACCACCTAGGTGGGTATCACCGTTTGTTGATTTTACTTCAAACACACCGTCACCAAGCTCCATGATTGATATATCAAATGTTCCACCACCAAGGTCAAACACTGCAATCTTCATGTCTTTGTGCATCTTGTCAAGTCCGTAAGCCAAGGCAGCGGCTGTGGGCTCGTTGATAATACGGCGTACTTTAAGACCTGCTATCTCGCCGGCCTCTTTAGTTGCCTGACGCTGTGCATCGTTAAAATATGCGGGCACGGTTACTACCGCCTCGTTAACTTCCTGACCAAGATACTCTTCGGCAGTTTTTTTCATTTTTTGAAGAATCATTGCCGATATCTCCTGTGGTGAGTAAAGACGGTCGTCAATCTTAACCCGTGGAGTATTATTGTCACCTTTTACAACTGGATATGGCACACGTTTTACTTCGTTTGGAATTTCGTCGTAAACGGTTCCCATAAACCTTTTGATTGAGTAAATAGTTTTTGTAGGATTGGTAATTGCTTGACGTTTGGCAGGGTCACCCACCTTACGTTCGTTGTTTTCAACAAAAGCAACTATCGATGGTGTTGTTCTTTTACCTTCACTATTAGGAACAACCACCGGCTCGTTACCCTCCATTACTGCTACTGCTGAGTTGGTTGTACCTAAGTCGATACCAATTATTTTTCCCATTGTTATTTGTATTTATCTATGTTATACTTCAGTTTAATTCTATTCTGTTGTGAATGCCGTTTCGGGCAATCTGATTAGAAATAGTCAAACCATGTGCCAAAGGAAATATGACTGTTTATTGTGCTTTTTTGACATAAAAAGGCTGTTTAGTGCCACTTTTATGTCATGAAAATATGACAAGATGTCGTTTTTGCTTATTCTGATGACATGATTACCCGCCTTAAATGGCCTGCTTGTGCCAACAAAGGTTAAAAACCATAATCGTTCTAAATAATATTGGGTATATGTGTCAGCTATTGCTTAACTTTGTATTTCTTGATTTTTTATTAACTAAAGAAGGACAATTATGTCAGTAGCAATGAACCGTGCCAAAAGGGTTACAACTCACGTGCTTAGTGAGATGAAACTTAAGGGTGAGAAGATATCTATGTTGACTGCCTACGATTATTCGTTGGCTAAGATTGTTGATAGGGCCGGTATAGATGTTATTTTGGTTGGTGATTCAGCCTCAAACGTTATGGCAGGATGGGAGACCACTCTTCCTATTACCCTCGACCAGATGATTTACCATGGCGCTTCGGTGGTGCGTGCCGTTGAGCGTGCTTTGGTTGTGGTCGATTTGCCTTTTGGAACCTATCAGGGTAACTCAAAAGAGGCGCTACACTCTGCAATCCGCATTATGAAGGAGGCAGCAGCCGACGCCATTAAACTTGAGGGCGGTAGTGAAATAATTGAATCGGTGAAACGTATCCTTACAGCCGGTATTCCTGTTATGGGGCACTTGGGGCTTACCCCGCAAAGTATTAATAAGTTTGGCACTTATAACGTGCGTGCTAAAGAGGAGGCCGAGGCTAATAAGCTTCTCGAGGATGCTCTATTGCTTGAGGAGGCCGGATGTTTCTCGCTTGTGCTTGAGAAAATTCCTGCAGCGCTGGGAGCTAAAGTGGCCGAGTCGGTTAAGATTCCTGTAATTGGTATTGGTGCAGGTGGTTATGTTGATGGCCAAGTGCTTGTTTTGCACGATATGCTTGGCATTACTCACGAGTTCTCACCGCGATTCTTGCGTAGATATGGTAATCTGTATGATGATATTTCTAATGCAGTAGGACACTATATTACTGATGTGAAATCGAAAGATTTCCCCAATGAGAAGGAGCAATATTGATAATTATCAACCATATTTAAAGTAATCAAAATTTTTCATAACAGCAGATGAAGTCATTGGAGGTACTATACGAGGATAACCATATAATTGCTATCAACAAGAGTAATTCTGATATTGTTCAAGGTGATAAAACGGGCGATGAGCCTTTGAGCGATATGGTGAAGGCCTATATTAAGAAAAAATATAATAAGCCGGGTGATGTGTATCTTGGTGTGGTGCATCGCCTGGACAGGCCGGTGAGTGGTGTGGTGCTATTTGCACGCACCAGCAAAGCTTTGACTCGTCTCAATAAAATGTTTCATGATAATGAGATAAAAAAAACCTACTGGGCTGTGGTTAAAAACATGCCGGAGGAGGAGTCGGGCGAGTTGCGTCACTTCATCAGCAAAAATAGCGAGAAGAACCGTGCCAATGTGTACGACCGCCAGCGTAGTGGCAGTAAAGAGGCCATACTTCGCTATAGGTTAGCATCCAGTTCGGCAAGCTTTTATTTGTTGGAAGTTGATTTGCAAACCGGGCGCCATCACCAGATACGGGCGCAGCTGGCCAGGATTGGTAGTCCTATTCGTGGCGACTTAAAATATGGTTTCCCGCGTTCCAATCCCGGAGGTGGCATTAGTCTTCATGCGCGCAGCATAGAGTTTATACACCCTGTGAAGGATGAGAAGATAATTATTACGGCAAAACCGCCCAAAGATGACCCTTTGTGGAGTGAGTTTGCCAATATGATGAAATAAAATAAAATCCCCGAATGCATTGCAAACGGGGATTTTTTTATTTTCCGGCCAAACTATCCGGCACAAATGCAAAAGGTAGCAGGTTGGTGGCCTCCGGTATCGAATATATGGCCGATTCACCCACCAGCCAAACCGTCATTGGCACCGATTGCCGCGCCTCAACTTCGAGCATCACCTGGCGGCAAGCACCACAGGGCGATATGGGCGTTTCTACAAACCCTTCGGCTCCCTTGGCGGCAATAACCAAATGCTTGATGGCCACATTGGGATATTGCGAATTGGCATAAAAAAGTGCAACCCTCTCGGCACACAATCCCGAAGGATAGGCCGCATTCTCCTGGTTGCTTCCTGTAATTATCTCTCCATTTTCGAGCAGAAGGGCAGCCCCCACACAGAACTGTGAATAGGGAGAGTAGGAGTTGCCTGTGGCCAAACGAGCTTTATCAACCAATAATTTAATATCATCGGGAAGTGAAGCTGATTCAGAACCTACAGTAGATATTTTAATGTTATTGTATTTCATGTGGCACAATTTCTTTTGATTATTTCGGAAGATAGTGATTATAAATCCAAAGTTATATATTTTTTTGTTATGTTTTTTATACACATCAGCTTTAAACATTACTAACAACTGCATATGAATGGCTCTTGATATCACCTTTTTTTTATCTTTGCCCTAAATTTGTCGCTCTGCATATATACTATTGATAATTATTTCAAGTTATTAGTAGTGTTTGCGGGTGTTTAGAGTTTATATAGATATTGAACATAAAGATAAGTAATAAAGTGATGAAAAATATAATTATCAGTGTAGCTCTGTTTTTTCTTATGATGACGCATACCAATATTTTGGCACAGCGTATATCGCGTCAGGATTATGTTGAGCAGTATAAAGATATTGCAGTTAAAGAGATGAAACGCACCGGAATACCTGCCAGCATCACTTTGGCACAGGGCATTCTTGAGTCGGATAGTGGTAATAGTACCTTGGCAAAAAAATCGAATAACCATTTTGGCATAAAATGTCATAATGACTGGACTGGTGGTAAGGTTTATCATGATGATGACCATAAAGGTGAATGTTTTAGAAAATATAAATCGGCAAGCGAATCTTTTATCGACCATTCAGAGTTCCTCACGGGAAGACAGCGATATGCCGGTTTGTTTGACCTTAAGCCCACCGACTATAAAGCTTGGGCTCACGGACTGAAAAAAGCGGGTTATGCCACCGAACCACAATATGCACACCGTTTAATTAAGATAATTGAGGATGAGGAGCTGTGGCGATATGATACAGGAAATGTGAAGGTTGGAAGCAAGGCAGGTAGTAAAACAAGTAGTAAGGCAAGCAGCAAAACTTCAAAATCCATAAGCCGTAAGGGTAGCGACTTTGTTATTTCACCATTTAATAATCATACGGTTAAGTTCAATAATAATATTCGCTATATCGATGTTCAGGAAGGCGATACATTTGAGGCAATCTCAGCTGAGTATAATCTTCAACCATGGGAACTTTATACCTACAACGAACTGGAGAAAGATGCTGATATTTCTGATTATGATCAGCTTTATATTCAGGGTAAGCGTAATAAGGCACACCGTAACCATACTACCCATACTGTGAGGGAGGATGAGACGCTTTGGGAAATTGCTCATAAATATGGAGTTAAGGAGAATAAGCTTCGCAAAAAAAACCACTTGGGACGAACAGAAAAAGTTGCAGCCGGCGATGTTATCTATTTGCGCGGCAAGAGGCCGTGAGATTAGGAGTGGCAGGGTTTAATTGTGGAATAGTTTTAGAAGTAAAATTACGAAAGACGAACCACAAAAGCCGCCATGCCTCTCCTCCAAGTTTCTTTATCTACCTCAACTCACGCATCGATGTGCTGTGTGTATTGCCAAATCGTTCGGACATAAGTTGGATGATTTCGTTGGCTGTGGTCTCTATGGGTTTGTTGGTTACGTTAATTCTGGTGAAGCCGCCACGCTCGTATATAAAATGTGCATACAGTATCTCTTCACGAATATATGTTGTGTCGGTGTAATTAATCATGCCCACATTACCCAGTTTGTCCAGCCGGTTGTTGCGCATTGCTAGCAATGATGGCAGGTTTATTGACAATCCAAATATGCGCCCGGGGTCTATTTCGTACAACTCCGGTGGTGGCTGAATGCCCTTCACCAATGGCACGTTGGCTACTTTCCACCCAAACATACTCATGTAAATACTCAACGGGGTTTTACCGCTTCTGCTGAGTCCTAAAAGTATTATTTCGGCATTGCGAAGTCGTTCGGGATTTATGCCATCATCCTGTGCCAGTGTGAATTCAATAGCATCAATGCGGTCGAAGTACGTTGGATCGTTACGGCGGTAAAGGCCTGGAACGCTCTCTGATATCAGTCCAAGTTTATCTTCAAGGTATGATGCCAAGTCGCCCATGAAGTCGAACTGCTGCACGCCATGTAGCATACAGCTTGAGCGCATATTCGACCGTAGCTCGCCATTCACCATGGTGTGTGCTATCACTGCATTGTTTTTTTGAGCCAGCAGCACCACCTGTTCTATCTTCTCGGGTGATTGCACATCGGGAAATACCTCTACCGAAAGTTTATTGTTCGGATATTGAATAAGAAGCGAATGTACCATTGCATGACCGGCAACGCCTTTGCCACCCGACACTACATAAATTGGAGGTTGAAATTGAGTTGTATTCATAGTTGGATGTTTTCGTTTAAATTACGTAAATTTGTCTTATTTTGAAAATGATGCGTATTATATTTATAATAGTTTCAATTTTATTCTTTGGTGTTCTCTCTGCTCAAAACAGTAATCTCCCCAAACGGGTTAATATTGTGAGAACCATCGATCAATTCAGGTATAGTTACCAGGCAATGGCGACTGATACTGCTATTAAAGACGGCAAATTTGAGTTCTCCTTTAAAAGCAAGATGCTCGAAAGGGGATATTATGATAATAATAAACGACAAGGGTTGTGGAGCTTCTATAATATGGAGGGGGCACTTGAGTTTTCCTACGATTATAATAGTGGCAAAGTGAGTAATTATGAGCGGCGACCTGATGATATGTACGAATCGCCATGCTTTTTCCTGGGAAGTCCGTTTATGCTGTACCGTTTTATTGCTGCGCGCCTCCTGCAACCTAGTGTTGAAGTGGATTTTGATGTGGAAAAGGAGTTGCTTGTGCGACTTGTAATTAATACCAATGGCGAAATTGCCAATATCGAGATGGCTCAAGGACTTAATAAGGCTTATGATGACATGGCTTTAAATGCAGCACGTCAAATACCGAACTCATGGAAGTGGATACCTGCCAATATTAATAGCATACCCATTGAGTCGGAATACATCATTAAAATTATTGTTACCCCGCAAACTGTTCGTTAATCTATTTATT
>CAZWOA010000120.1:3794-7302 GCA_964635545.1 uncultured Marinilabiliaceae bacterium | reverse complement strand
TTACCTCCTGCTTCAGCTGGAGGTCTTTAGCACCTACAATAAACCACCTTCCCCCCTAAAACTTATCCCACAGCCGGAGTTTCTCTACTCTACACTCTACAGCCTGCGAGGTTCGGTTGAGCAGAAGCGCAATTTGCCGTATGGGCTTGCCCGAAACATAGAGGTGGCGCAGCTCCACATCATCCAACTTTGTCCACACATCATTTACCGATGCCGACACAGACTCCCTAAAGGTCATATTGGTGGTAACGCCTCCCCCCTTGCCTGTATCAACACCTACGGGAATAAGCGATGTGGGAATATGAAGCTTCACACGGGTGCGGGTAACGGCCACATAAAGCATATTAACCTCCTCGGCCAGGGTGTTGCGATGGATAAGACCGCCCTTAACTGCCGGCATCCTATCCAGTAGCGCCTGCTCAGTTATGAAATCATTGGCCAGAAAAACCTCATCATACTCCATACCTTTACTCTTATGTACGGTAGCGAACACCATCTCATTTCCATTGGCATCATCGCGCGATTTACAATTCTGCTTGAGTCGCTCCACATAACCGCTAAGGCTCCCCTCATAGCGTCGCACCAAATCGGCCAACACCTTGAGTGACACATCGCCCGTAAGACGTGCATATTGAAGAAGGGAATCAAAATCGGGCATTGAAAGTATTAACGGATTGGTAATCAGAACTCTATTGCCTTCATACAGATTGATGATATCATAGAGTGATGCCCCCGACTGGGCAAATACATAGGATGAAATGCCTCCTTCGAAACTGAAATTCTTAACCTTGTTGGATGTTACCGAAAGGTCGATAGCCTTGGCCAACAGTGATGCATTGGTGCGGGCGATATATGCGCGCGACTCCACCTGGCGGTTACTGTCAACACCGGTGAGCGCAAGGCGTGGGGCACTCATTATAAGCGACTTAAGACTGAGTACCGAGCGGGCAATTCGTGCAATATCATTACCAAAACGGAAACTCCTGCTAAGCGACATATGGCTGAACGAATTGCTATCCAATGCATTAACAGCATGCCGCCATCCATAAATCTGCTGATGACTATCGCCAATGATGATACGGCGTGCAGGCTGATTATTAAACACATCGAGCATAACGGGAGATGCGTCCTGCCCCTCATCAAACAGAATAATATCGAACGGAAGGATGGGCATCGTCAGTTGAAATTTCTTCAGATAGTAGTCGTGGGTAATATCCACCCTCCCCTCATCCATCATTGCTACCAGGCGGGATGCAAAGCCAACAACTTCATCGTGGTGCTCCTTCACAAAATCGCGTGCCGAAGCTTCTACAACCTCCTTTGCATACTCAACATCAGAAATGGACTTTACGGCATGATTGCAGTAAAAAATATAGAGTTGCCACACATGATAGGCTATTTTGAGGTGAGTAAGTTCATCATTATCCACCGGAATATCAAGAATATAGACCAATTCGGAAGGCTGATAGCTATTCCTTATTTTATAGTTCCTGCCTGCCACCACATATTTATAGGCCAGCGAGTGGGCAGTCTCCACCGCCACATGGTTAAGGTTATTGATATTGAAAAGCTGCTGTGCCTGCTGCCTCACGCTACGGTTATAGGCCAGGTAAAGAATACGATTGTCGGCACGCTTACGGGCATACTCAATAATTGTGGTTGTTTTACCGCTTCCGGCCACGGCATTCACCGTCAAGTCAAAATCTGATTCAACTATCCGCCTCTGTTCTGTTGTTAAATTCATGATGAAAACCTATCTGCAAACCCAAAAAAATTCCTCAAAATGATGGATTGAACTAACAAATATCGGACGAAAAAAAGAGGATGTCAAGTCATTTGAAGTATATAAAATATCAAATTATCAATATTTTAAGCTATAAATCAGCGTTTTGCCACAGCCATAAGTCCGAGGCACGACACCACTACCACCAGGGAGCCAACAATCTCGAGGGCGGTGAATGATTCTTTGAAAATCAGCACACCTATTAATACGTTTAAAACCGGTATCAGCATATGAAAAGGCGACCCCTTAGCAACCGATATATGCCTGAACCCCTCGGTATTGAGCAGTTGGGCGGCCATGCCCGAGAAACCCACCACCAGCAGCAGCCACGAGCCACCCGCCATCCCGGTGAGGGCAGGCATATTGGCGGGTAACAGAAAAACCCAGAAGCCTACGATACTCTGCGCGAAAAATATGGCATACGAATCGTCGGTTTCGTGAAGTTTACGCACAATAACTATGGATATGGCATTGGTAACGGCACTCAGCACCGCAAACAGCTCATACCAACTGAATCCTTCGGCACGTATATTATTGGTAGCCAGAATGATAATACCTCCAAAAGCAGAAAGTATCAGCAGCCACTGGGCACCGTTAATCTTCTCTTTCAGAAAGAGATAGCTAAACAGAGATGCAAAAACGGGATAGGCATAGGAGTAAACCGAGCTTTTGCCCATCCCCACATGTATAATAGCAATGTAGAACAGCGCCACCGATATACTACCCGATAAACCCCGCAACAGCAGAAGCCAACTGCGGTGAAACTTAAGTCGTATAACCTTCATCATGGCCAGGATGCCAAGCATACCCACGCCAATGGCAAAGCGGATAAACACTGTGAGATAAGGACCTACATGTTGCACTAACTTAACTGCTGTGGCCTGAAGCGAAAATGCAAAAACCGACAGCACCATAAGGAAGATGCCGTACCTTATCCCACCTTTTTGAATAATCATTATGTCAACAATTACTGTTTACTATCAGTGTTGATTTTTCAGTTCGGTAAGCAAATCGGCAATGCGTGCAGTAACCGCCGCAGCATAGCGCGCACCCTTATCGGCTGTGGCTTTACGAGGGTCGCCAATACCTGTATCTTTGGATACCACCTGCCAATTACGCGGCAGCCAGCCCGTTTTATTGTTGATGCTCTCCATGGGCATGGGCGACACAGCACCGTCACCCGCCTGCTCAAGTTTCACAAGATCAGGATGATAATGCATCAGGACGGAAGTCTCCAACTCACCTGCATGCTCATCGGGCTTAGCCTCGAAATATTTATCTCCGGGAATGAAAGTCCACCAATCGATAGCAATAATCATAAACTCAGGGTTGCGCATCGCCAGGTCGCGAATAAAACCTTTGAAGCTATTACCACCATGCCCGTTGATAATCACCAGTTTATTGAGTCCCTGCACTTTAAGCGAATCAACAATATCGGTAAGAATAGCTTTTTGAGTCTCGGTATTGGAGTGCACACACAGCGGCATGCTCCACTGACCGGGGTTTTGCGACCCGAAGAACACCGGAGGCATCACAGCACAAAGGGTATTACTCTTCTCGTAGGCCTGATAGGCGCTATCGAGGGCCACGCTTTGCGAAAGGTAGCAATCCGTCATGTAGGGAAGATGATAGTTATGAGGCTCAAAAGCTCCCCATGGCAGAATCACAACATCATATTTACTCTCCTTCACATCCTTCCAGTTGGCTTTAGACAGGTCAATCGCC
>CAZWOA010000120.1:0-3694 GCA_964635545.1 uncultured Marinilabiliaceae bacterium | reverse complement strand
CGGTACTGTTCGGTAACAATCATTGGCACTCCAAGTACATTAAGGCCTTGAAGCAGTATAGACACATTTTTTTGCAGCTCCTCATTTTGATGAATCACAGGAAACAGGCGCTCCTGAAAATCGACCACCAACGCCAATACATCACTCTTTATCAATCGCATATCAAAATAAATTAATATTATTAAAACACTCCCTGACTATCAACACCATCTATTGAAGTGAAGAATGTATGAAGCTTTGATGATATAAGATCCACACCTCCAACCACATCCGACTCCACATTGAGCGGCAACACTGGGTCGTGCAGTGATAATCTCAACAGAAACCATCCCTTCTCACTCTCATTACTACACGAGAACCTCACACCCTCATAGTTATCGGGCACCATTGTCCAGCCCGTCATTGTGGATGCGTAGTCGGTAAGTTTCTCAATCACCTCATTACCCTTCGCCACAAAGTCGGGAGCAGTAATTTTCAACCGGTATTCACGACTTCCGGCCGGCACGGGCAGTGGTGTAATAAGGTCGGTAAGTCGGCCACCATTACGCCTCACCTTTGCCATCTCAATCACGATGCGGGTTGCAAGGTAAGCGCCATCATCAAGAAAATGGTTTTCGCGAAGTGCGGCATGCCCAGAAGTTTCGATGGCCAGCCAGCAATCCTCACCTTCTTCATTAAGGCGTATTGCCTCGTTTATCACATTTTTATACCCTCTTTTGAACCTATGATGCTTACCTTTAAGATGTTCGGTAATAAACCATGCCAATCCATCCGAAGTAATAGAGTCGGTAACTATAGTAGAACCGGGATGCTCGGCAAGCACAATGGCTGCACTGAGGGCAATAAGCTCATTACGGTTAATTGCGCGCCCCTGGTAATCAACAATGGCAGCCCTATCCACATCGGTATCGAAGATAATACCCAAATCGGCATCGCAAGCCCTCACCGCCTGAATAAGGCTATTCATCGCCTCATGATCTTCGGGATTTGGAACGTGATTGGGAAATCTGCCATCGGGCTCAAGATACTGACTACCTGTAACATCCGCACCAAGTGACTTTAACACCCGCGTGGCATAGAATCCTCCGGCTCCATTTCCGGCATCCACCACAACATTAAAGCCGGTGAGCGGTTTGCGGTAATTATTGGGGTCGTTAATCTCTCGGCAAGCTTTATCAACCAAAAAAGCTGAGTAGGCAGAAATAATATTGCATATGTGAGCCTGCCCTTTACCTTCGCCCTGTGGTTTAGAAGGGTTGGCAGCAAGCATCAGCAAACCCGATATATCGGTTTTTTCCAATCCTCCCTTAGATGTAAAGAACTTCATGCCATTACGGTTGAATGGCAAGTGACTGGCAGTGAGCATTATTGCCCCATCAGCAAGGAAATCGGGCAGTATGGTACTCATAAACATTGCAGGCGTTGAAGCCAGTCCGCAATTAAGTATATCTACCTGATAATTAACCAAATGCGTGGTGAGAGCTTCAATAAATGAAGGGCCAGTAAGTCTTGAATCCATCCCTACGGCAATTCTTAACTTACCCTTACCTGTTATGGCACGTATCCACCTCACAAAAGCCTCGCCCAGCAATGCCACTCTTTCGGGGGTAAGGTTAACATGCTCGCCCTCTACCCCTTCCATCGCAACTCCACGTATATCAGACCCGTTCTGAAGTTGCATCCAGTCAAACTTCTGTTCCATCAATATATTTTTTCAGATTTTGGTCAATTCTCTATTTCTCACTCTCGGCTTGCGATCGCGATTTATGCCCAAGGTAACCTCCGTGATGCCGTTTGGCATATTCGGCATTATTGAACCCGATGCGTTTCATCAGCAACACCACAAGCACATCACCAATAACAGTCATTGTGGTGGTTGATGTAGTAGGTGTTAACCCCAAGATACACACCTCTTTAGGGTTTCCGGTGCAAAGAGTTACGTCGGCATCCTGAGCCAGCGGACTATCCACATTTCCGGTGATAACCACTATACGCACCTGCGGATAAAGGCCTCGTGCCAGATGCACAAGTTCCACAATCTCACGCGTTTTGCCCGAGTTGGATATAAGCACCAACACATCATTCTCCTGCATCACGCCCAAGTCGCCATGCTGAGCCTCGGCAGGATGCAGAAATATGGCGGGCGAACCGGTAGAGCTGAAAGTAGTGGCCATATTAACGGCAATCTGTCCTGCTTTACCCATTCCGCTCATCACAATTTTCCCTTTCTTCTGATGAACTTGCTCGTAGATAATATCGAGAGCCTTGCCAAAGGAATCATTCACAGGAATATTAAGCACCGCCTGCGCCTCATGCGCCAGAATATCTTTTATCTCTTGCTGATTCATAATTAAATTTTTACCCAAATGTAATGATTTTTTCGGTAAGAGTAATAAGGAAAATTTGAAAGAAACAAGAGAAACGGAAAGTGGAGAATGGAGGTGGTTTATTGGTGGTGGGCATTTGTGGGGACGAGGGGGCGTTCCCTTCGACAAGCTCAGGGTGACGTAGTCAGTCGTGGGGCGTCATTCGTGGGGCGTGGGTATTATGATTGGTTATTTGAGTGTTTGTTTTCGCAATTCCAAATGGGCACTCAGAAGGACAATGTGTTATGGTGATGACAGGCTGGGGGTGTTTGAAAAGTCAACAAATTATTGGGAACCAATTAACTCATGTTTTAAAATTGTTGTATGCTTTATGTTAATAAGTCAATGCAATAAAAACTATTTTTCGTAAATTGCATCTCTATATCCAACATAAAAAAACAGGTAACTATGTCGCACGATCACACACATAGCCATGGTCATCATCATCACCATCCACAGGTAACCGACAGGCTTAACAAAGCATTCAAGCTGGGAATCATACTGAATCTGGCATATGTAATAATTGAGATGGGTGCCGGATTTTGGTTCAACTCATTGGCATTAATATCTGATGCCGGACATAACTTCACCGACGTTATATCGCTGGTATTGGCAGCATTAGCTTACAAACTTGCAGCACGCCCATCCACAAATCAGTTCACCTACGGATATCGAAAATCAACCATATTGGTATCGCTCATCAACTCGGTGATACTGTTCATTGCCATCGGCGCCATTCTGTGGGAGACCATCGAACGCATAAATCACCCCGTGGAGCTTAACGGCTCCTGGATAGCAATAACCGCCGGTGTGGGAATATTGATTAACGGCTTCACGGCATACCTGTTTTTCAAGGATCAATCAAAAGACCTCAACGTGCGCGGCGCATATCTTCACATGGTGGCCGACACAGCTGTATCCATAGGTGTGGTGGTATCGGGACTGTTCATAATGTGGTTTGGAATATATTGGATAGACACCCTAACAAGCCTTGTAGTTGTGGGCGTGATCCTCTACTCCACCTGGCATCTTTTCCGCGACAGTTTACACCTTGCCCTCGATGGGGTTCCTTCGGATATCGATATTGATAAAGTTACTGCTGCCATCGAAGGAGTTGATGGTGTAGAGGGCTCGCATCACCTGCACGTATGGGCAATAAGCACCACCCAGAATGCAATGACTGCCCACATTGTAGTATCAGCCAACAATAACATGGAGCAACTTTCCGAAATTCGCCAACACATTAAGAATAAAGTACTTGAACAAAACATCCATCACGCAACACTGGAATTCGAAACGCCTGAAGACAAATGCTTAGACACCAACAC
>CAZWOA010000119.1:0-7361 GCA_964635545.1 uncultured Marinilabiliaceae bacterium | reverse complement strand
TTAAACAGGTTAAAGATATCGTTTCTTTCAAATAACAAAGCACAATGGAAAATATCAATTTGATCGACACATTTACTGAGTTCAAAGAACTGAAAAACATTGATCGCGCCACAATGATAAGGGTGCTGGAAGATGCTTTCAGAAGTGTGTTAATTAAACGCTTCGGTACAGATGAAAATTTTGACGTAATCATCAATACCGATAAAGGGGACTTTGAGATATGGAGAAACCGCGAGGTGGTAGAGGATGAAAACTTGGTTGACCCCAACCTCCAGATATCAATTAGC
The DNA here is from genome assembly GCA_964635545.1 of uncultured Marinilabiliaceae bacterium. Lineage (GTDB taxonomy): Bacteria > Bacteroidota > Bacteroidia > Bacteroidales > Marinilabiliaceae > JAGPIS01. Next base: position 7,074 of record CAZWOA010000119.1, on the reverse strand, counting down.
GAGGCTCGTAAAATAGACGACGACTACGAAGTGGGCGAAGAGGTTACCGACGAGGTGAAATTCCTTGATTTTGGCCGACGCGCCATCCTAAGTCTTCGCCAGAACCTGGCAGGCCGAATAATGGAACTCGAAAAAGATAACCTGTACCAGAAATATAAAGAACGTATCGGTGAGATTATCACCGGTGAAGTATATCAGGTGTGGAAACGCGAGATGCTTGTGCTCGATGATGAAGGCAATGAACTTATATTGCCCAAAACAGAGCAGATTCCATCCGACTTCTACCGTAAGGGAGACCAGGTGAGAGCCGTAGTTGTGAGGGTTGAAATTAAAAACAACACTCCGCTGATTATTCTTTCGCGCACATCGGAAGTATTCCTTCAGCGACTATTTGAACTTGAAGTACCGGAGGTGTTCGACGGGCTTATCACAATCAAGAAAATTGTGCGCCTTCCCGGCGAGAGAGCCAAAGTGGCTGTTGAATCGTACGACGACCGTATCGACCCTGTGGGAGCATGTGTAGGAATGAAAGGCTCACGAATTCACGGCATAGTGCGTGAGTTGCGCAATGAAAACATTGACGTAATCAACTACACCACCAACACCACGCTATTTATACAGAGAGCGCTTAACCCCGCCAAAATATCGAGCATCAAGCTTATCGAAGAGACTAAGCGTGCCGAGATATACTTGAAACCCGAAGAGGTATCATTGGCAATAGGTAAGGGCGGAAGCAACATTAAACTTGCTACCCAGCTTTGTGGTTACGAGCTCGATGTGTTCAGAGAGACCGAGGTTGAAGACGAGGACGTGAAACTTGACGAATTCTCGGACGAGATTGAAAGCTGGATATTAGACGAGCTGAAAGCAATTGGTTGCGACACTGCAAAATCAGTACTCGACCTTACCGTCGAAGATCTGGTTAAAAGAACAGACCTTGAAGAGGAGACCATCAGGGATGTTATTAATATTTTGAAGGCTGAGTTTGAATAATTCAGCTTATATTTGCCGCCGATTATAAAAAAAAATCAGCCGGTGTGGTTTATTCATAAATAAAAAGGAGATATCCATATATGGCAGTTGGAAAAATTAGATTAAGCAAAGTTGCAGGAGAGCTAAACGTGGGCATTGGCACCATAGTTGAGTTCCTGAATAAAAAAGGGTTTGAAGTCGAAAATAATCCTAACTACAAACTATCGGAAGATGTTATTTCGATATTGGAAAAGGAGTATAAAGCTGACGTGAACATCAAAAAAGAGTCGGAAAAGCTGGGCGACAGGAAAACCAAAGCCAAAAAAGAATCAATATCTATCGACGACATCAAGACTACGCAAGATGACGACGAGGATGAAGATTATGCTATACCCACTGCCAAGAGTACCACACCTACTGTTGACATAAAAGTTGTAGGTAAAATAGACCTTGAGCCTACCCGTACTAAGGAGAAAGAGCACAAGCCCAAAGAGAAAGAGGCCGAAAAACCGGCTGCTAAAGATACTAAGGTGGAAGTGAGCGCCGCACAGCCAAAAGGTTCGCTCGTAACGCCGAGCGAACCTGCCGAAAAGGCCATATCAACCCCTAAAACTGAAACACAAAAAGAGGCGGAACACATTCCTGTTAAGGCTGATAAAATTGAAGACCTCAAAGTTGTTGGTAAAATCGATTTAGAGCCTAAGCCAACTGCAAAAAAACCAGAACAGAAAGAGAATGTGAAGTCTGCTAAAAAGGGTAATAAAGATAAAAAGCCGGCAGAAAAGCCAGCTAAAGAGATAGAACAAACCGTAAAAGACCAAAAACCTAACGTGGCTGAAACACAAAAAGAAGAAGGGGATGAGCTCTTCAAGCCTACAACGGTACAGAAATTAGCAGGCCCAACTGTAGTTGGAAAGATTGAACTGCCGGTAGAATCCACCAGATCTTCCTCCGACCGTCAAGATGACAAAAAAGGGAAACGTAAAAAGAGAAAACGTATCCGTAAAGATAAGGAGAGAGTGGATGTTGCAAATGCCGACAAACCGGCAGCAACAGGTGCAAAAACACCTCCACAAGGCGCTGGTGGTGCACGTCAATCAGATAAGAAAAAACCTATTATCGCAAAACCCAGACCATCAGGATCACAAGGTGGCCAAGGAGGACAGCAGAGGGTTAAAAAACGCCCATCTCGCCCCGAAGTTAGCGAAGAGGATGTGCAAAAACAAATTAAGGACACGCTTGCCCGTCTTACCAATAAAGGTAAGTCGAAAGCAGCCCGTCACCGTAGAGATAAACGCGATGCAGCAACTCAACGCCAAATAGAAGAGGCAGAAAGACTGGATCAGGAAAAATCAATCCTAAGAGTAACAGAGTTTGTTACCGCCAACGAACTGGCAACACTTATGGATGTGCCGGTGAATCAGGTAATTGCAACATTTATGTCGCTTGGTATGTTCGTTTCCATCAACCAGCGCCTTGATGCTGAGTCGATGTCGATTGTTGCCGAAGAATTTGGCTTCTCTGTCGAATTTATTAGCGTAGAGATGGCCGAAGACTTTGACGATGAAGAGGATGACGAAGCTGACTTGGTTGAACGTCCGCCAATAGTTACCGTAATGGGACACGTTGACCACGGTAAAACATCGCTGCTCGACTACATACGTAACGCCAATGTACTCTCGGGCGAGGCAGGTGGCATAACCCAGCACATAGGCGCATATAGCGTGAAACTTGAGAGTGGTCGTAGAATGACATTCCTTGATACTCCCGGTCACGAGGCGTTTACAGCCATGCGTGCAAGGGGTGCGCAAGTTACCGACGTGGCGATAATTATTATTGCTGCTGACGATAGCATAATGCCACAAACGGTGGAAGCCATCAACCACGCATCGGCAGCTAATGTGCCAATAGTATTTGCTATAAATAAAATAGATAAACCAACTGCCAACCCCGACAGAATCAGAGAGGCACTAGCCAACATGAACTACCTTGTTGAGGAATGGGGCGGTAAATACCAATGCCAGGAAATATCGGCAAAAAAAGGACTTAACATCGATAAACTACTCGAAAAAGTACTCCTCGAAACCGATATGCTTGAGCTAAAAGCTAACCCCGAAAGAAGAGCCAGCGGTAGCGTAATAGAGTCATCTCTTGATAAAGGACGCGGTTTTGTAACCACATTCCTTGTTCAAAACGGAACACTTAGCGTGGGCGACATGGTACTTTCAGGATCGCACTATGGACACGTTAAAGCGATGTTCAACGAGAAAAACCAAAGAGTGGAAACCGTTGGACCATCAGGACCGGTTCTTATATTAGGACTTAACGGAGCACCACAGGCAGGTGAGAAATTTAATGTGCTGGCTACCGAAAGGGAAGCTAAAGAGATAGCCAACAAGCGCGAACAACTACAGCGTGAGCAGGGTATGCGCACCAAAAAGCATATCACTCTCGACGAGATTGGACGACGAATTGCAATTGGTAACTTCCAGGAACTCAACATCATTGTTAAGGGTGATGTGGATGGCTCAATTGAGGCACTTTCCGACTCATTGATACAGCTATCTACCGAAGAGATACAGGTTAATGTTATCCACAAAGCAGTGGGGCAGATTTCAGAATCAGACATTATGCTTGCGGCCGCATCCAATGCCATTGTAATTGGTTTCCAAGTGCGCCCATCATTAACTGCCAAACGTATAGCAGAGAAGGAAGAGATTGACATTCGCTTATACTCAATCATATACGACGCAATAGAAGAGATTAAATCGGCCATGGAAGGTATGTTGTCACCCGAAATCAGGGAGACGATTGTTGCAACCCTCGAGGTACAAGAGACATTCAAAATTACCAAAGTTGGTACTATTGCAGGCTGTATGGTTAAAGAGGGTAAGATTAAGAGAAACAATAAAGTAAGAGTAATCCGCGACGGTATTGTAATTTTCACCGGTGAATTAGGTTCGCTAAAACGCTTTAAAGATGATGCAAAAGAGGTGTTTGCCGGTCTTGAGTGTGGACTTGACATCAAGAACTTCAACGATATTAAAAGTGGCGATATAATAGAGGCATTCGAAGAGACAGAAGTAATGAGAAAGCTCTAGTAGAATTATATCAATAATATTACACAAAAAGCTCTGCTATATGCAGGGCTTTTTTGTTTACTGAGACAGAAGTGTGAAATAGTGTTGTAAAACAACAAATAATATGACAATTATTGGGTGTAATCACATTTATTTTCCCCAATATTGTATATCTGAATTGGTAATTACAGAATAGTATAACATCACTAACAAATATTGAATTATGAAAACAAGAATTGAAAGCGACCTTTTAGGCGATTTGAATGTACCTATTGATGCATATTATGGTGTTCAGACACAGAGAGCAATCCTCAACTTCGACATCACAACTGCACGTTTATCACAATTCCGTCACTTCATTTGGGGTCTTGGAGTAGTTAAGCTATCTGCTGTTCGTGCCAACCACGAAATGGGGCTTATATCTACCGAACTTAAGAATGCCATCGAGAAAGCGTGTATCGACGTTATGGACGGTAAACTTGACGACCAGTTTCCTGTTGATATGATGCAGGGCGGCGCAGGAACTTCAGTAAATATGAACGCCAACGAGGTTATTGCCAATAAAGCACTCGAATATCTTGGCCATCAGAAAGGACAATATGAGTTCTGTAGCCCCAACGACCATATAAACATGGCACAAAGCACCAATGATGCCTATCCTACAGCAATCCATTTAGGTGTAATTAAAATGGATATTGAACTAGAGGCATCGTTAAAACAACTTATTGCATCATTAAAAAACAAAGGAACCGAATTTGCCGATTTCATAAAAATGGGTCGCACTCAATTACAAGATGCAGTGCCCATCACACTAGGACAAGAGTTCAACGCCTTTGCCAACCAGCTAAATGACGAGATTAAGAGGCTTAAGGAGGCCGTTAACCAGTTCTTTGAGGTTAACATGGGAGCTACAGCTATTGGCACAGGAATATGTGCTGTAGAGGGCTACTCTGAAATATGTGTACGCCACATGGCACAAATTACCGGTATGCCTATAGTACTTGCCGGCGATTTAGTTGCAGCTACACCCGACACTAGTGCGTTTGTAAGCTACTCATCGGCACTAAAACGACTTGCAGTTAAGATATCTAAGATATGTAATGACTTACGACTTATGTCATCTGGACCACGCACAGGATTGGGCGAAATAAACCTGCCTCCTATGCAGCCGGGCTCTTCAATAATGCCGGGTAAAGTTAACCCTGTTATTCCTGAGGTGATGAACCAAATTTGCTTCAGAGTGATTGGTAACGACACCACCGTAACTTTTGCATCAGAGGCTGCACAGCTTCAGCTCAATGTTATGGAGCCCGTTATCGCATGGTCGGTAATGGAGTCCATCCAATTCATGCAACGCGGTATGGATACCCTGCGCACTAAATGTGTGGACGGCATCACTGCAAACCACGAGAGATGTAAAGATATGGTGCTACATAGCATCGGAATAGTTACAGCCCTTAACCCTGTGATTGGATATAAAAACAGTACCAGAATAGCCAAAAAAGCTCTTGAATCAGGTCGTGGAGTATATGAAATTATTATTGAAGACGGAGTTTTATCGGCCGATCAGCTCGACGAGCTATTGAAACCCGAAAATATGACTCGTCCTTCCAAGAAATAATTTTAAACAATAGTTTTAAAGGGCTGCAAATTTTTGCAGCCCTTTTTATTACTGTTTATCACTAAAAACATGCCTTTCAACAACTAACTGAAATTAAAAGGAGTTTAAAACCTAAAAATCACTAACTTGCAGTTTCTTTTTTCCACAATTAACACAATGACTACTACTTTTAGAACAATAGTCGAAGTGCCCGATAGTAATCATAAAATCGGCTACTCCGATATTACAATATTTCTAGGTTCTTGTTTTGCCGAGAACATAGGATCACGTTTTGTCGAGAGACTACTCCCGTCGAATGTGAACCCCCTTGGTGTGATGTATAATCCCATATCAGTAGCCGACACACTAACCACCATCATCAATGGCACAAAAATAGAAGATGAAGATCTCGCTCTACACAATGGATTGTGGCACAGTTTCAGGCTTCACGGCTCATTCTCGGCTCCAGAAAAAGAAAACGTAATAAAAAGAGCCAATGACGCCATACGCCGGGCATCAACACAGCTTAAAAAAGCATCTACAATAGTAATTACATTTGGCACCTCGTGGGTATTTCGCCATATAGAGTCGAATAAGGTGGTAGCCAATTGTCATAAGTATCCCTCAGCGGCATTTGAGCATTACCGACTAACGCCCGAATTTATCACCCAACTATGGAGCAATACCATTGATGAACTGAAGAGATACAACCCCAACATTAAAATATTGCTAACAGTGAGCCCCATAAGACACTGGAAAGATGGAGCCTCAGGCAACAATCTTAGCAAAGCTACACTTCATGTGGCGGTGGCTTCATTAATAGAAAAATACCCCGACATAGAGTATTTTCCGGCCTATGAGATAATGATGGATGAGTTGCGCGATTACCGATTTTATGCTGATGATATGCTCCACCCTTCTAAAGTTGCACAGGATTATATCTTCAAAAAATTCTCAAAATCCTATCTCAAAACCGAAACGATGCTATTTGGTGAAGAGACCGGAAGAATAGTAAAAACTCTAACACACCACCCTCTACATGGTAAAACAGAAAACTATACCAAGCTGATAGAGAACACCATAGTAAAAATAGAGAATCTGAAAAAAAGATATCCATTAACAGATGTTACAAAACTATTAAATATCGCTAATTCACTTTTAAATTAGCATATTAATAAGTATATTACGATACCAATTAGTTAGAACCCAAAGACCATTAATAAAAAGAACCTAAAATATGAATCTGACACAAAACACGCAGGTTGATAAAACTAAGCTGTCAAATTTAGAGTACTCCCTATTTAGGGAAACATTAAGGACTAACCGCTCCGGTGCCTATTCAAGCACCACAATCACCGGATGCAACACCAGAAAATACCATGGACTGCTGGTGTGCCCCATTTCCGATGATTCTGATGAGCT
>CAZWOA010000118.1:4310-7563 GCA_964635545.1 uncultured Marinilabiliaceae bacterium | reverse complement strand
GGTAACTACAGCTACATCGGTTTTGCTGATTGTAGTGCCGTTTTGCTGCCATTCGGTTTATCTGCTGAATAAATGTGCTATTGATTGAATTCCAATTTTCCATTACGGGGTGAGATGGCAAACTATTGTAGTTATAATCACTAAGCACACCGGTTACCGCAGCCCATTGTTCGCAGGTTATCTCAGTCTCCGATATATAGAATGAACTTAAATATACGTTTCGAGTTTCGTAATATGCCCCTCCAGTAATGTAAAACGAGGTGTCGGCCTCTACCGGAAGCAGCGTGAACGGAACACCTCTAATATTGAATTTTATACTTGGCGCCGGCTTCTGCTCAACTTTTATCTCTTTTGTAAAATTTCCTGCCCTCACAGTAACTGAGGCTGTTCGTTTGAAACTGCTATTCTCCGCTGCTCCCAATATTATTGAGGTTGATTTATTGCCCGATGTGGCAGAAAGTTTCAACCAGTCGGCATTCGATTTTGCTGTCCATGGCAGGTTGGTGCGCAACACTATGAGGCTGGCATCTTTAGTGGAATTCATAACTACCTTTATTGCCGATGGGTCAAGAAAATCAATCACCGGTGTGTCCGGGTCATCAGGATCCACAGGGTCTTTATCACTAGAGCCTCCACAGGCGGTCATAAGTAGTAGCCAACCAACTGTAATACAGCATGTTAAATATTTGTGTTTCATCTTTTTTACTTTAAAGGTTCAAGCCTTATAACCATTCTCATTATCAAACCGCTCTTGCTCCAGTCGGTACTTATATATCTATCCTCTTCAGTTGTTACTATCGGCCCTTTTAGGTAGGTAGTTTTAACTTCCGATTCAATGTTGCTTATCACCGATTTTGTTTCTGATGTAGTAGTGGTCAGGTATAGTTTTATGTTATCACCATAAACTCTCCTTAATGCCTCCGTTTCTGTTGAATTATCGGGTTGTGCATAGTCCTCCAACGCCTTTAGGTTGTATGTTGAGGTTGTTGTTTTTTCATATTGAAAATATCCATCTTCTATAAGTTTATACGATTTTAAATTATCATCAAAATCATACTGCGGATATATCCATCGCTTTTCATCTTTTTGCTCGGTTACTTTTATGTTGTTGTTAACAAAGTCATAATCAATAATTTGCGTATGATTGATATCGTCTTTCACAGTTGTTGTACCGCGTATTTCGGTCTGGTCGTGAGTAATTTTATATCTGGTGATGATTCGTATCACGTTGGGCGAAATGCATGTTTGTGATATGGAATAATCCGTAACCTCCGCAGGGTAAGTTTCGGGGTAACGATTGCTGTTCATCACTCCAAAATCTATCACCGATACTCCATTGCTAAAGCTATGCTTGTAAGGCTCTGCGCCATCATAAATATTTAGCATGCCTATACTGTGGATATTCATCACCGGCGTTGCACTTAGGGTGAATGATGGCTCAAAATCAGCCGATTGCGATGATGATTCGGGGCTATCGCAATTGATAAAAAGAAGGAACGAACTATAATTGGCCCTATTCTTCTTATCTTTTGATATGGATTGGAATGGTTCCAACACTACCGAATATGAGGTTGAATCGGTGATATCGGTAAGGTTCATCGCAATTTTTTCCATATCGAAGGTTCCATAATAGACCTTCTGTCCGACCTTGTTTTGATGGTCGGGACTGTAGGTTATCACCACTCTTTCATGTGGCGTGTTGTTTTCAATAACCACCATTTTTGATGCTAAATAGGGAATCGAAAGCTGTACGTTCTCCTCTTTTACTGCGCCTTGCGTTACCTCATTTTCATCAAAATAGAATTTATAGGCATCTGCAAAGTTTTTACCGCCATTTTTATCAGTGAACATTGATGTTTTATAGGGATAAAATGGGGTTAGAGGGTTGATAATTGTGAAATTACTGTTCCCTTCGGATAGTAGATATTTCACATAGTTCTCATACTCAGTACCAATATCGGATGACATATTGCTGCGGATATATTGATCGAGAGAATGTCGCCAGCGGAAACCGAATGTGGCATCGGGAAACTGCTTTAAAACCTCTCCTGGATTTAGTTTTTTGCCCTGCCGGTAACTGCGCAGGTAATGTAGGAATGACCCGGCCAGGTAGCAGTGATCAAGGTTCCCGAATGGCATTCCGGCTGTGTAGTGATCCCAATAATCCCATGAGTTGGCCAATGAGCTATAAATGGTGTTTTTAAATCTGTTGATTCCGTTTTTAACAAGTGTTTCGGGCTCGGCCTCAGGTATCACGGCGGTATCCCACACCATGCGGTCGGCAAGCACTGCATTGGCCTCTGCCCAGAATACGTTGCCCGCAGTGGCTTTGAAATATTGCCCTTGCATGTAGTGTAAAAACTCGTGCGCCACTGTGGTTCTAAGCAATCCGGGACTATCCACTATATCGCTTATGTTGAGGTAGCCTCTGGATTGTCCCCAAATGCCGATATCTCCGTCGTTATCCATATTTTTCAGATAGACACAGAAGTTATTGTCGGCTTGTGATGTTGATAAACTGAATTTCTCTTTATAGGCAGTTCTCGATTCATTCAAGAATTTAACCACATCCTGCACCATAAAAGGCACTGATGGAAGTGGATTTGGTGTGCTATAGTTGCTGCCATAAAGTGTATTCATGAAATCTTCACGCTTTTCATCCCAATAAACGGTTATGTTGTTGGCCGAATATTTATGGGTGTAGCCCCATGCTTTTGCCTCTGTGTCCGACAACCATCCTATGCGTGTAAGATGGTATGTTTCAAATATTAACGTACTGTCGATAAGACTTATCCCTGAGTTTTCATAGGCAGTCCACTTACGGTTTAATTCATCAAAATAAGCTGCTTTATATCTGTTGATGGCATCAGATGAAATTTCTGTTCTGTCGTAATTCTTCAATTTGATAACAATGGGAATGTCGAAAACAGAACCAAAACTTACCCTAACGTCATACACCGAGCCCATGGTTTGTTGTTCCGGCGAAGCGGGAGGAGTGGTCACTTTGCTTATGGTGAGTCGGAATGGCTCGTTATGCAGGCCGCCCGGAAGATGTACTTCAATACTGTCCACCGTAGCTATAAATGGCTCGTTGACATCTGTAATTAATTCATTATAAATAATATCGCCCTGCGGTTCCACTTTTATGGGGTCGCTAAATGTGTTTTCACATCCTGCTTCTATGCGCATGCAACGGTAGAATGCCGCAGTCGATGGAATGATAACTATCTCATTGCTGTCGTAGTGCGTTATG
>CAZWOA010000118.1:1789-4210 GCA_964635545.1 uncultured Marinilabiliaceae bacterium | reverse complement strand
TGCAGCATTTTCAATATTGTCGTTAACATCAATCCATGTGTTGCCATCCGTAGATGCCTGCCAGATAATCGTTCCTCGTAGATGATTTGCAGGCGAAGTAAGCCTTACGGTGTGGTTGGATATTGTGCCGTTTTTTATTTCACTTGCCGATAATATGTGCGAGTCGGGATATAACTCTGCCAACCTACTATCCTCTACAGTTTCATTGCTAACTAATTGAATGTTAACATTATCGGTATTTACTTCATCGAGGCATGGAAGTATGCTGTTGTTGTAACCGTATAGGTATTTTGGTGAATCGGGGTTGATGATTTTGCAATAGAACTGCTTACCTGCATTAAAAACATTTGCCGGCACTGTGAGTATAGGGTTGTTTTCCAACTGTGGCAGTATTGTTCCGGGCCAGTTGGGGGTGTTGTTATCCGGATGATAGTCGGGATAGCTCAACCAATAGTACTCATTGCCCGGGTGCAACAGGTTTGATATCTCTCTTATATCGATTCTTAAGGTGTCGCCACTCACTGCTTGAAAGGTATTCTTATTGAGCAATGCCGTTTTTTGGGTTCCCACTCTGTTTTTCAATTCATCGGATGTAGGTATATCCTCAAAAATGAAACGGTTATTATCCAACCTGCATCCTCCATCGGGAATTTGCAAAATACTTTGCGGAATAGCACCCCGCAACTCATTGTTGTGCATATGGAGACGGCCGTTTGTAATGGCTGTAAATCCTTCTGGAATATTTTTGATTTTATTGTTGTGGAAATCGTAATTTACATCAGTTAAGCCTCGCCCAAGGTGTTCCGGTAGTGATGTTAATTCATTTTCTGATAGATTAATGGTAACAAGATTGGAGAGGTCTGCCATGCTTTCTGGCAAAGATTTAAGTTGATTATTGGTAGCACTCAAATTGTTCAGAAACGAACAATTACCAATGGTTTCGGGTATTGCTGTTAGTTTGTTGTTGTCTAAAACCAAACTTTCCAAGGATGCCATATTGCCGATATTTTTAGGCAGTGACTCAAGTTTATTATCCGAAAGGTTGATAGTTCTCACTTTTGGCATTGCTCCAAATCCTTCAGAAAGTGTTTGTAAATTATTGTTACTAAGGTTGATGACCTCCAGATTGGGAAATGATTTAAACCCTTTGGTTGCACCGTTAATAGTGTTGTTTGCAAGGTTAAGTGATTGTAGATTGTCGAGTTTCCATGCGCTTTCTGAAATACTCGTTAGTTTATTGTTGGATAGGTTGAGGTATTGCAGGTTCGGCAAGTTAAATGAGGGTATTTCTCCGTCTAACATATTGTTAGAGAGAGTAATAGAGTTAAGGTTCGAAAGATTGTTAATTTGATGCGGTATAATACCTGTTATTTTCTGATTTTCAATAGTTATTGACCTTATTTTCTGCAAATTACCTATATCATCAGGAAGGGTGCCACTCAAACTTCCGGGAGATGACGGGCTGTTATAAATGCTTAATGTCTCCAGGTTAACCATGTTGCCAATGGTTGCCGGTATTGAGCCTTGTAGCAAAATGTTGCTGGCTGTGAGCCACTCCAGATGGCTTAATGATCCTAAAATATCGGCAGTGCCGGCTTTTATGCTTCCCTTATGGCCTGTTGATGTGATACTTAGGTGCCTTAACTCTGTGAGGTTAGAAATTGATGTGGATAAGGTGTAGTCACTCTGCGGTTCCAGGTCAATGGATAGGCCAACTACCCGGCCGTTTATAACTGTTACGCCATTCCAGTCTGATATTGGTTTTGATGTATCCCATCCAGTTACGGCGAATCCGCCAAGCGATGTATTAATTGCTTGTAATGCGGTTGCATCATCCTGATTTACAGCAATATCACCATTGTATATTACTGTTATGTCTTGAAGGTATGATGAAAATATCAGGTTGCCACTATCCGAAAATCGTTTTCCGGTATTAAGCAGGTAATATCCGTTGTGCGAGCCTCCCCAGCCGAAGTTGAGGTGAAGATATCCTTCTGTGTCATAGCCATCAACCACAAACGCATGTCCCACAGGTTCACCATCTATGGTGGCATATACCGGTGTACCACCATCCAAAGCTAACATCACGGTGTTGGTGCGTTTGGATGGAGTGCTATATTTTGTCAGGTCAACTGTGGAGTGATTAAAGTGGTTTTTCAGTGGTGCTTCATGTCTTATCGCAGGGTGACTACCATATGAATCGGCACAATATTGCATCTCCATTGCTGCGCCCACATGGTATGACAACAACTCGGCATCAGTCATGCCATAAACTATGCCATTGAAATTTGCACATATGTTTTTGGGCAACCCGTAAGATGTAATGCTGGTATAACAGTGACTTCCATAACCATTAATCGGCTTGCCGGTTTTAAGTGACTGATATAGCATTATTTGAGTTATGGCTGTGGCAACACATCC
>CAZWOA010000118.1:0-1689 GCA_964635545.1 uncultured Marinilabiliaceae bacterium | reverse complement strand
CGTGTTTCTATGGTAGGCTGTTGTTGCGGGCTAACTCGCTGCTTCCCTTGTTTGCCGTTCCTCATATTGAGGAAGTTAATGGCTGTTTCTACAACTCTTTTTTCTGATTCTGACTGGGCCTCTAAAGGTGTAAAAACTATTAGAAGTATAGCAACCATCGAGAATGCAAGATGATTCGTAATCCACTTTTTCATATTGTATTAGATTAACGGAATGATGGTGCAAAATAAACATTTGATTGTTATTTACAAAGAGATAGATTTATTTGTAATTGAAAAGATAGTTATAAAAACCAGGCTTTCAAGAGATATTTTTTTAATGATTATTGGTTTTGTTGAAAATATTTTCAATATTTGCATTATAAATTCATTTCCATTACCTATTGCTTTCCTCTTTATTTCTGAGTTGTTTCGATTTGGTCATAGGTTTTATATTGTTTTATTTTATTGAATGCTTTTAAATACAGATAGTTACACACAATTATCCACAGCCGAGCAGAAACGTTATTTATTACAGATGCAGGTAATTGATATGTTATACGATCAAGGATTGCTTACTGTTTCTGAAATTAGTAAATCTATTAGTCTATCGTTGCCCACTGTAAGGTCGGTGCTTGATGAGTTGATAACAAACTCGATAGTTGAACAAGTTAATATTAATGAGGTTAAGGGCGGACGCACTCCGTTTATTTACAAGCTTGCAGTTAACTCCATTTATGTTTTTGTGGCTGATGTTGGCAGTAATACTTCAAGTTGTGCTATTATCAACTTAGCCAATGAGATTGTTATTAGGTCATCGGAGTTAAAATTTAATGTCAAATCGACTGATTATGATGTGAGAATTGCCGAGGAGTTTACTTCACTAGTTACCCGGGCCAATATCCCTAAAGCGTCTGTTATTGCAGTAGGAATAAGCATGCCCGGCTTGATTGATTCTACTAAAGGAGTTAATAATACTATTGAAGATGAGCAGTATCGCAATGTCAAATACCGTATATCCAAATTAATACCGCTGCCTGTTTTTGTAGAGAATGATGCACGTATGGTTACTTGGGGCGAATTGGCATTTGGATTGGCCAAGAATCGTCAAGATTCTCTGGTTATTAGCTGGGGAGGTGGCATCGGCCTTGGATTGATATCTAATGGAGAGGTATTGAGTGGTAGTAGTGGTTATGCAGGTGAATTTAGCCATATCCGCATTGTTAACGAAGGCGAACTGTGCAGTTGTGGCAAGCGTGGCTGCCTTCAAACCATTGCATCTACCGATTATCTGTTGCAGATAACCCATAAAGCTCTGGATATGGGGCACGAATCAGTGCTTATGTCAACTTTTAAAAATCGATATAATGAAATTACAGTAGCCGATATTATCGATGCGGCATTGAAGGGTGACGAAATATCAATTATGCTGATCCGTAGAGCTAGCGAAAATTTGGCGTGGGGACTATCAATTCTTATCCAGCTAAATAACCCCGAGCAGGTTATTATTTGTGGTGAAATGGCAAAGGCAGGAGACTTAGTTAAAATGCCCATCATGCTCACTTTGAGCCAGTATTGTCTTTCATCACTATCTCACGAAGTTGTGGTAGATGTGTCGGATGCCGATGGTAATATTGGCTTAAAAGGGCTTGCTAGATTGATGTTTAAGTCAATTTTTAATAAGTATATTAGTTAGTAACTTCCGTAATAT
>CAZWOA010000117.1:0-7678 GCA_964635545.1 uncultured Marinilabiliaceae bacterium | reverse complement strand
CATATTTTCCGGTTTTATCTTCAATAGTAACAACCCCGCCTTTATTGGATTGAATCTTCAAATAGCATAGCACCGAGTCAACCCCTTCATTATAGCACACTTGCTGCACCTTCTCTACCACTTCCATCAATTGCTCATAATTTCCCTCCATAACGGTTTCAAAAGGTGTAACCCTATACTTTATGCCCGAATTGGCAATAACTTCAATAGCCTTATCAACAACACTATATGAATCTAACGTTTTAGAAAAAGGCAGTATTTGAACTGCAATGTTCACTTGTTTATTCTTCATCATAATTAAAGTCTAAAATTAAATCATCTTTATCATTATTCTTTTTAAGAAAATCAGTTCTTATCTGCGATGGCGATATCTTATACATATTAGTTACCACAAAAGATTCTCGTAGAAAATCGCCAAATTGGTTGGCAGCAACCAACACACTCTGAAAAAAATTACGGATATCAACAACCAGCGGAATTAAAATTGTAATAACTGCCACACTCTCTTCAAACACCACATCTTCTATTTCGCAATCTTCCTTTTTACTGCTAAAATCCAACTCTGAAAGAAGAATTTTTTGCTGAAACTCATTTAGTGGCGCATCATCTATAGATACTATTCCAACACTATAACGCAGCCTTTTATCCTTACCGCCAAGCCCGGTAGATATAAAAACGGGCGACTCATCAAGAATATTGCTTGATATAAGCATCCTGCTCTCCTGCCATGCAAGGGTGCTCCACTGCTCCAATCCCGAATCCGGATTCTCTCTAAACTTTTCGATAGCCCTCAGTGCGGCCACATCATCGATTGAGGCCAACAGAGTAAGGATATTTCTTTTGGCATCAATATCGATATCAGAAATAAATAAATCGGAAATTAGATTATTGACATCAAATTTTTCAACATTCTTCTTAGCGTTGCGAGTATATTTATAATACTCCATTTGAATTTTTAAATCAATTTCATCTTCCAGAATGGTTATCCTTTCCGGATTTTCATCTATCAGCCGCTTTAACTCTCCAAAAGGATCTTTTTCATTCATAAAAGAGGAATAAAATTTTACATAACACAAAAATACCAATAAATAGTGATTGTTGACCACAAAATATAGCACTATTTTTGTTCACATAAAATAGATTTAGACATAAACAGTATAGATGAAGTTATCTGAATTGCAGAATGGCCAGCAGGCAACCATCACAAGTGTAAGCGGCAACGGAGCTTTTAGAAAGCGCATAATTGAGATGGGTTTTATAAAAGGTAAAACCATTACTGCTATTAAAAATGCTCCTTTAAAAGATCCAATTGAGTATAAAATAATGGATTACTATGTGTCGCTACGAAGAAGCGAGGCAGAAATGATTGATATTACTCAAGAGGATGATGCTATAGTCGTAAATGATTCAGCCATTAACAATGTGCGCGAAATAGCCTTTGCCGAGAGTAGTAATACCCTTAAAACCATAAAAATAGCATTGGTTGGTAACCCCAACTGTGGAAAGACAACACTATTTAACCACGCCAGCGGTTCTAAAGAGCGCACCGGCAACTATAGTGGCGTGACTGTGGGGGCTAAAACAGCACATTTCACACATAACGGCTACCTCTTCGAAGTGAGTGACCTACCCGGAACATACTCAATATCAACCTATTCGCCCGAAGAGGTATTTGTGCGCGACCACATAATACACTCAAAGCCCGATATTGTAGTTAACATACTGGATGCAACCAACCTGGAGCGTAACCTCTACCTCACCACCCAACTGCTCGACATGGGCGTGAAGATGGTGGCTGCGCTTAACATGTATGATGAGCTGCACAAAGCCGGCTCAACTCTCAACCATGTGCACCTGGGCCGTATGCTTGGTGTGCCGATGATACCAACTGTGAGCACACGCGGGAAGGGAATAACCCAACTGCTGGAGAAAATCATAGATGTTTATGAGGGCAAAGACCCCATTGTGCGCCGCATTGAGATAAACTATGGACCTATAGCCGAAAAAACCATCGATAAACTGGAAGAGGCACTTGCACAAAGCGGATTTAAAAGCAACGGCGTTACCAGCCGATATATGGCTATTAAAGCACTTGAGAAAGATTACGACTTCATTGAACGCCAATCGCAAGGAGGCAGAGACAATATAATAGTTGAGGAGTTGGAGGCTATTGCGGCCAAGGGTGAACTAAAATTAAAGGAGGATTTCGAAACATTTATCACCGACTTAAGATACGGATATATAGCCGGTGCACTGCGCGAAACGCTACGTAACAACAGTAAGGAGAAGACACACAAATCGCAATTAATAGATAATATACTCACCCACAAAATATGGGGAATTCCAATATTCCTGTTTTTTATGTGGATAATGTTTGAAGCCACCTTCAACCTGGGCGAAGTATTTATGAACTGGATAGAGGACGGGGTGGCACTGTTCGGTCAGTTTATGCACACACTTATGCCCGACGGAGTATTAAAAGACCTATTGATAGACGGTGTGATAAACGGTGTGGGTGGCGTAATAGTATTCCTGCCCAACATATTGATACTATTCTTCTTCATAAGTTTAATGGAGGATACAGGCTACATGGCCAGGGCAGCTTTCATAATGGACAAACTGATGCATAAAATGGGCCTTCACGGAAAATCGTTCATCCCACTAATAATGGGATTTGGATGTAACGTGCCGGCCATAATGGCAACCCGCACCATTGAAGACAAGAACAACCGACTGATAACCATACTTATAAATCCATTCATGTCGTGTAGTGCACGGCTTCCGGTATATATCCTCATCCTTTCGGCATTCTTCCCCGAGCATGCCGGCACCATGCTGTTTGGTATATACATCACCGGTATATTGGTAGCGGTATTGATAGCACGACTGTTCAAAAAAGTGATATTCAAAGGTAAAGAACTTCCATTTGTAATGGAGCTTCCCCCATACCGAATACCAACCATACGCAATACCGTGCGCCAAATGTGGAACCGGGCGAGCCAGTATCTATCTAAAGTGGGGGGAACAATATTGGTAGCATCGATAATAATTTGGTTTTTAAGCAATTTCCCTGTCCAACAAGATCTTATAGACCAGTATGACGAAAAGATAGCTCAAACCGAAGCCAGCTATGATATTCTTATTGGAGAGGCCACTACTCTTGAGGATGTGGAGAAACTTACCGAGGAGAAATTAACCATAAGTGATAATTTAGAACACGAAAAAAACAGCCTACATCAAGCAGGTTCATACATTGGCGGTCTTGGACAGCTTGTGGAACCAATAATGAAACCTCTGGGATTTGACTGGAAAATGAGCGTAAGCCTCATCACCGGTATAGCAGCTAAAGAGATAGTAATAAGCACATTAGCAGTACTTTACCAGGCCGATGAGGATGAGAGCGGCAATCACAAACTTATAGACAGACTGCGAAGCGATGTAAAACCAAACGGAGAGCCGGCCTTCACGCAGTCATCGGCACTCGCCTTTATAATATTCACGCTTCTATATTTCCCGTGCGTGGCGGTAATAGCCACCATAAAACGAGAGGCAGGTTCGTGGAAATGGGCGCTTCTAACCATAGGCTACACCTCAATATTGGCATGGGGTATGGCATTTTTAGTAAGTCAGGCTTCACTTTTATTATGATTGATTATGATACAGATGATAATTACATACATTATAGTAGCAGCAGCTTTCGGTAAAGTTGCATGGGTACTATACCGCGAGATAACAAAAAAAGAGGGTTCCTTCGGATGTTCATCGGGATGTGGCGGATGTGGCACTCCTACCCCCGACAGCATGAAAAAAACCTTTACAAGCAAGCATAAACCAAGCATTGCAAAGATTAATATCACTAAAATGGCATAACATAAACGCCATTATAGAGTAATATTTCAATATTTTTTTCATCTTTGGTGTAGAATTTTATTTACACCAAAGATGAAAAAATTGAAAATAGGATTACTGGCCAGAATTGCCATAGCGATAGTGCTTGGCATAGTGTGTGGAATAGTATTGCCCAATTACGTAGGCCGCATATTCATTACATTCAACTCACTATTCAGCTCATTTCTGAGTTTTTTCATCCCCATACTCATCTTTGGATTAATTGCCCCAAGCATAGCCGACTTAGGCCGGAGTGCAGGCCGCTTACTATTGATTACGGTGGCACTGGCCTACGGATTCACCATATTCTCGGGCTATTTCTCATTTATCACAAGCAGTT
Source organism: uncultured Marinilabiliaceae bacterium (assembly GCA_964635545.1). GTDB lineage: Bacteria > Bacteroidota > Bacteroidia > Bacteroidales > Marinilabiliaceae > JAGPIS01. Next base: position 3,450 of record CAZWOA010000117.1, on the reverse strand, counting down.
ATATATTCCCAAAATTACTATCTGCAGGGCAACTATCACACGCAACTACAGAGGGTGGAGCAGGCTTATCACCTTTTTTCAGCATCGATATAGAGCCGCTAATGAGTGTGATGACTGCGTTGGTGCTGGCATTCACTGTTGGAATTGGCATAACACGCATACAAAGCAGCGCACTAAAGAACATAACCAACGACCTGCGCGACATAATAAACCTGGTGATAGCGGGCATAATAATTCCACTGCTTCCACTTTACATATTCGGCATATTCTGGAATATGACCGCTTCGGGGCAAGTATCAGGAATAATGAGTGTATTCATGAAAATAATAGTTGTGATATTCATAATGTCGTTCGTCCTACTATTGATTCAGTTTACCGTGGCGGGAATCATCAGCAAAAAGAACCCTCTTAAAATGCTTAAAAACATGATGCCTGCCTACATTACTGCACTTGGCACACAATCGTCGGCAGCCACCATACCGGTAACAGTGAGGCAGACGCTTAAAAACGACATAAAAGAGGATATTGCTGATTTTGTTATACCGCTTTGTGCCACTATTCATCTATCGGGCAGCACACTAAAGATAGTATCGTGCTCGTTGGCCATAATGATAACATCAGGAATGCCCTTTGACATAGCCACTTACAGCGGTTTTATATTTATGCTTGGAATAGCAATGGTGGCAGCTCCTGGAGTACCAGGAGGCGCAATAATGGCATCATTGGGAGTGATGCAATCGATATTGGGATTCGACGAAACGGCAAGTGCTTTGATGATTGCACTCTATATTGCCATGGATAGTTTTGGCACAGCAACCAATGTAACCGGCGACGCATCCATAGCCGCCATAGTGGATAAAATTTATAGCAAAAGTGAGTGAAAAAAATTCCCTAAATGATTAATAGGGTTTAAATAGTCACCGAATTTGCATGAATTAATTTTTGAAGGATATAGGCGTTACCGATGGTGGATCTTTATAAAGAACTAGATTTATGCAACTTAACACTCAAACAGGAAACCTCACGGATCGGTTTGGCCGGCATGGTGCAGCAGTGGTCTTATTTCATTCATATTGGGTAAAATGGGGGATTGGACATTACAAACTTATGTTATGTTTATTCGTTTATATAAATCGTACTTGAAAGTTCAGTTTTATAAAACTACCGTCAATTTCATCTACTTCCGAATTGTTTAATATTCTTCCAAAGTCACAGCGAGAAGGTTTACTGTCAGGATAATCTATTTTGGTGCCTTTTAACAAATATTCTTGAAAATCATTCCAATTATAAATGTGATAACAGACCAAATCTCCGTCTTTTTTCACAATTATATAACCTCCATTTGCATTGAATGTTCCAGTCCAAACTGTACCGGCTTTCATCCCCAAAGCGGCATCTGTCAAAAAACGTTTTACTTTGTAATAATAAAAATTAGGATTGGTTTCTATAGCAAAATCACAAGGATTTTCAATTGTTAAATTTTCAACCAACTCACTTATTTTATTTATCTTTTTTAGGTATGAGTTAAGAACAAGATGACCCATAATTTCGGGTAATCTACTATCTATCAACTCCATTGAAGAATGGAAAATTTCACTATCAGGTTTCAAAAATGTTAGTTTATAACCATTTTCTTTTAGCCATTTTATTCTTTCTCCGTAAGTGTTCAAATTATTTACTTTTTGTTTGGTTATTTCGTCTAAAGACGGAGTAATTTTATACAAAAAGTTGGTATTTTTACTTGCATTGAATAATGTAGGTTTGCTTCCGATAAAAGACTTTATACTAAATCCTAAAAGCGGTTCGTATTGAGTTACAGGGTCGTGAATAACAATTCTAATGTCAGCAGTTTGTTTTCTTTCGTCCGATAAGGATTGAGTATGGAATTTAGCCAAAACACTTTCTGCAAAATCCAGATTAAAAGCTCGATCGCCTGTTTTTCCTTTTGCGATACCTTCATAAAATTTTTAGTTATTTCTATTGCTTCTGCTACAGGAATTTCGGCTAAAATTTCACCGTTTTCATCTTGAATAATTATTTTTTCATTGCGGACATATTCGTAATCATGACCGATGCCTTTACCACGAATGATTTTAAGAATTTTGTAGAATATATTTTCATTTTTATTAAGGTCTTTATCTGCAGCATAAATTTTCCCGTCTGCAAGTAATTTTAAGAACGTATAAAATTCGCTCCATTCTCCTTTGTTTCCTGTTATTTACGGAAAATATTATGATAATGAAAATCTAAAAAATCTTTATCAGGTAAAAATCTATCAGGTAAAATGATAGATTGATTTTGATATTTTTTGAAGAAATCGGTTACTGCTAAATCATTTGAATAATTATCAAAGAATTTAGAAACTAAAATTTTAAAATCTGGTGTAATTGTAATAAAACCTTCATCAAATGCTTTATGATGAATAATAGATAGACACAAACCATTATGCGGATTTGTTCTATTTTCTTCGTCTATTGCCCAAGGTTTGATATGACTTGCAGATAATAATTGTGGAATTGACAAACCTGTTATACAACATTTTAAATTGTAAGAAGAAAGTATCGCGCTTCTGAAAAAACTTTGATTTACTCTTGCTTTAATTATCGTTTCTCGTTCTTCTCCTTTCGGTAAATCTTCAATATTAAAAGTTTCAATTTGTTCAATAGTTTTATTCTGAAATTCAGCAATTAGCTTTTCACTTTCAAAAGCCAATTTATCCCAATTTCCATTAAATTCATTCCAAATATCTTCCTCTAACTTGCTTCCATTAACCAAACCTGTAATTCCTTGTTTTTTTAATTCAGGGTCAAGTCGTCCAAAATTTCCAACTTTCATATTTAAAGCAGAAGGAGTTCTACCAATAATATTGGCATATTTAATAATTGTTGGATTAGTTTTGCTACTGCTTTTGAATGGAACTTTACAATACACATTAAAAGCAACAATGGTTTCTTCTCGTGTCCAATTACTACTCTTTGCCATTGTAAATTATTTCAATTTTATTTTGTTGAACGAGACTGTAAAAGTATTTAAATGCACTATGCTTTAAATCCTGCTCTATAAGTTGGATTTCTGTTCTTAATTCATCTTTTGATTTGTTACCAATTTGATTGATGAATTCAATTTTATCTTTTTCGTCAAAAAAATCATCATCTTTTAATTTATACATATCATCCAAAAAAGCAATTCTTTCATCTGATTGATAACTTGGCAAAAACTGTACTAAAAAACTTTCCAAATCTTCTTGCGGATTTGGAAGTTCTGTGACATCAGTATTTCTGAAAAAATCGCATGGGTGTTCTTTGTATTTGAAATAAACCATAGTAATCTAAGTAATTTTTTACGTTTAAGAATTAGAATTGAAATCTGTACCGTAAAACTTCATTGAGAATCTTAACAGCCTCTTTGTTGTTTTCGGGTTCTATTAACCTAATCCTAAATTGTTTGTCA
>CAZWOA010000116.1:0-7832 GCA_964635545.1 uncultured Marinilabiliaceae bacterium | reverse complement strand
GCTTCACCAGTTCCTCTTTTGGTGGCACAAGGTTTTTTCTTGTACCAGCATCGCCATCTACCCATTTATACTGAATAAACATATTTGCCGTTGCCACAAATTGGTCGTAAATCCACTGATCGAGTTCAGATAGCGGTTTCTCTGTTGTGTCGAAAATTGAGTCACCCAGTTTATCATCCTTATAACATGACGATAGCAGAGCAATAAGCGAGATAATATATAAAAACTGTTTCATGATATATTAGTTTTGATATGGGTTAGGTACTAATACGGTGCTGCCACTCTTCTCATCGGGACGTTCGTTGGGCTTAATGCCAAATAACTGTGCATCGGTAGGTATTTGTACTGCCCGGCGCAAGTCATCAGGCGCAAGCACTATTGAGGCTGTTCCGTCTTTAAACTTATGAACCACCTCCAGATGCATACGTTTAATATCGAACCAGCGCATTCCCTCATGCACAAACTCGGTGCGACGAAGGGTGAGAAGACACTTTATGTAGGGCAACTGCTCTTCGCTGATGGCATAGTGTGGCTTAGGCACTGAAGGATGTGTGGCATAAATGCTTTCAATCCTTGCTGTAGTTACCTTGTGTGAAACAGGCGAATAGTTCAATACTCGTTTTGAATAATATGCATCAAGCAATGTGGCCATCTCTTCATATCTACCAGTCATTACATATGCCTCTGCCAAGTTAAAAAGAGCTTCTTCTGCTAGTATTACACCACTCATAACGTATGGCAAACCGTAGTTTGCATTTATGCTTTCACGCTTAAACTCCTCTTTATACTTCATAAAGAAATAAGCATCGATTGAACTGCTACCATAGAGTTTAAAGGCAATAGATGCAGGTGTTGAAGTGGGATTAATTGACTGAGCCCGCAACTCATTACCTAAGTTCAGATCCATTGCAAAACGATGATACCAAGAACGATAGGCGCTACTCACTGTGCTTATCAGCAGCAAGTTGGCATCTTCTGTTGATTGTCCGTAGGTGGCGTTCATAGTTTCGCGTTCCATATCATTATATGAAATCCAATCACGCAACTTTGATGCAGGATTAGCAGTTAATGCATTTGAGGCATATTTCGCCACATTTGCCCAGTCTCCTTTATAAAGATAAAAGCGTGACATAAAAGTTTCGACAGCAGCTTTATTGAAATGCCACTTTAGTTTATCAAAAGCGTTGTTTCTGATAAGCGGATAGCCGTCATTCAAATCTTTCTCAATGGCATCATAAACCTCTTGAACTGTTTGACGGCTATAGTTGCCAAACACGGTGGTTTCCGGTTCGGTAACAAAAGGCACTCCTAATGCACTAGATGCTGTAGATGGATTATAATGCTCGGCAAAAATATTAACAAGCATAAAGTGCGCGTATGCACGACAGATAAGTGCCTCACCTCTGTAGGGTTCCAACTCGTTGGGTCTCCCCATCTGTTCAATTGCCCTAAGAGCGTGATTGGCTGCCGCAATGGCGTTGTAGCACTGAGTCCAGTATCCATTGGGGCTATCTTGAGCATCGCTAGACACGGGTTGCCAATAGTAGTTTTCACGATTGGTTTTGGTCTCTTCTCCCGCCGGCCCCACATCGGTGGCATTATCGCTCATCACCTCGGTAAACCAAAAATAGGAGTACTGGGGATATGCCGAAGTCAACATCTCTTTTATGGCATCTATGTCGCCCAGCTCAGTACGGTTATCGGGCACTTGATCTAGAAAATCGTTACATCCCGTAGAGATAACCACAGCCAACAATGCTGTAAGTCCATTTTTCACAATGCTTCTAAAAGCAGGTGCCGATAACGGACGCAATTTTTTTATTATATTTTTATGTAATTTCATACTATTAATAATTAGAAACTCATCCATTACTGTTTTTAGAAATTGGCTCTAAGCGCAAAGGTTAACTGACGAGGCATAGGCATTGCAACTCCACCGCTCTGGTTAAACTCCGGATCGACTCCATTAAGTTTCTTATCGGCATAAATAAGCCATAAGTTAGAGACAACTGCCTTTAATTGCAAGTTTGAAAGGCCTATTTTACTAACTAAGTTTTTGTTAAACTCATATGTGAGCGTAACATCCTTCAGTCGTACAAAATCACCTTTAGCCACCCTTGCCGATGAGTAGTTATATGCATTATAGCCTATTCTAAGGTCGGAATTAGTCTCTACTTGACGGAGCGAGAGTATTGTCGGTATATTGGTAACAAACTCATCACCAGGCTTCATCCATCTGTTTTTCATCTCCTTAGGCATTGCATCAAGATCGGAGTATTGAGAACTAAACGCCGGATATAGACGTATTACGTTACCAAATTGATAGGTGAAGTATAAGTCCAGTTTTAGGTTTTTATATTTAACCGAATTCTCAAATCCACCGATTGTTTTTGGGTCTATAGAGCCCTCATATTTCAGGTAGTTGGTTTCGTCGCGTTCTTGAAAATATACACCATTACTGGTTATTTCGCCTTTTTCGTTTTCTAATAATGGAAATCCGTTCTCATCAAGCCCTTTAAACGGTATTGAGAATAAGCTTCGAACCGGGTATCCTTCCAGCGGAGCACCCTCGGCAGATACCATATCTATAACTCTTGGTCGCGATTTAAGATTGGTAATCTCATTTTCGTTATATGCAAATGTTCCATTAACTGTCCATGTCCAGTTCATATTTCGCAGTAATCTGGCATTTAATGAGAACTCAATACCTTTTGCCTCCATATTGGCAAAGTTGGCATACTTCTGTAACTCACCACCAATACCCGAGGTGCGTACCACTCCTATCAGGTCGAAGCCCTTACGTTTATACACATCACTACTGATACTAATGATGTTATTGAAAAGTCCTAGATCAACACCTATGTTGAGCTCGTGCTGCTTCTCCCATGTTAATTCACTATTCTCAAGAGACTCAATATAGATATAACCCTCTTTATCATCCTGATATGGACGATAGGTAACATCATTACGCAATACCACAAGGGCATTATCGGCAGGTCCCATAGAGGCTACCAGTCCGTATGTACCTCTCAATGTAAGGGTGGATATCACAGGATTATCCATCATAAAGGCCTCATTACCCACATTCCATGATCCGCTCACGTTCCATGTAGGAAGCCACCTGGCCGATTTGGCACGCCCAAGACGATTGGAGCCGTCATAGCGCGATGTAAGGTTAAGTGTATATGTGCCGTTGTATGAATATGTTGCAGTACCAAAGAATGCTGCAAAACGGTCGTAGGTTTCACCCATTCCATAGTAGTTACCACCACCGTCAAGTATCTGACGTATAACACGATAATCTACGAAAGGCACACCTCCACGATTCCACTGATATCCGTAGCCATTATTAAATCTTGACATACGGTCGGTCATCTTCACCTCTGTTCCCGCAAGGAAGTTAACCGCATGCACAGTATTGAATATGTTATTGTAGCTTCCCGATGCCCTGAAATAGTAGTTTAGAAGTGAGTTATCCTCTGTATTATAAAATCCACCTTTGGGCATCACCACAATTGGCAGAGCGTTGGGATTATCAGGATCGCGCCATAAGAAGTTGTTACTCTCCCTTATTATTGCATCAGCAGCCGCTTTATAAGCCATTGCCATGTTCGATTTCTCCTTGATGCGGTGTTCACGTGTTGATTTGGCATACCTTATGGCTCCTATTGCGTTTAGTTCAACTCCTTTTGCAGGTTTATATCCCAAATCAATTTGAAACTTGGTATCAAGCATATCAAGATCGATATAGTTATTATCCATCTCGGTAAGGATATTAAAGTCGGAGTAGTTGCGACGGTATGTTTCAGAAGCCGATAGTGTGCGCGAACTGTTAAGTGCAAAACTGAATGGATTTATATCGAAGTCACGGCTATACTCACCTTCAACCACATTGGCGGTACGGTTAAGTGTACCAGGTGCTCTCTGTAGTCGCAACGAGGCATTGGTGGCAAGGCCTATGGTTAGTTTTTTAGTTATCTCATAGGTAGAGTTCATATTTGCTGTAAACCTATCCACTTTATCGGAGTTGGTCCATCCCGGATCGGTATAGTAGCTTAACGACGCATAGGTGCTAGATTTTTCACCACCCGAAGATATTGACAGAGAATGGTTCTGTTGTACAGAATTTTTAAATAGCACGTCAAACCAATCGGTATTTCGCATCTCGGCTTGTTGTAAATATTTGAGTCGGGCCGATTCTGTATTCACTAATCCAAACTGTCCATTAGATGCATCATACTGATCGATAAGCATATACATCTTATTATACACACCTCCATCTTTGGCTCTAAACATACGTGCATGCCCCAGCCAATGCTTTTGCTCCATATCGTTATATACCGACATCTGCTCTTGTGAGTTCATAATATTATAATCGCCATAGTTTGGCTTCATGCGCACTGTGAACTCACCGGTGTAATTAATACGTGCAGTACCTTTTTTACCTCTTTTGGTGGTAATAACAACCACTCCGTTCATCGCTCTTGCACCATAAAGTGCAGTAGCCGATGCATCTTTCAATATTTGAAAACTCTCAATGTCATCAGCATTAAGGCCCGCCACTGCAGAGCTTATAAGAGTAGCTGCGTTACCCGACGAGAGAGCATCAGCCGATATCTCAACCATATCTTCAAGCACTACTCCATCCACCACCCACAGCGGTGTTTGATTACCATATATAGATGATGCTCCGCGCACCCTGATTTTAGGTGCAGCTCCAAATGTTCCCGATACGTTAGTTACCTGCACGCCCGATGCCTTTCCCTGTAGCATACGGCTCACATCGGTAACGCCTTCAATTTTGGCTTCGTCGGCCTTCACTACCGATGCCGAACCGGTGAACATACGGCGATCAACCTTTTGATATCCGGTAACCACCACCTCTTCCACCTTCTGCATATCGGGATCGAGTATAATATTCATATTTGGCTTAGGTACCAGCATTCTAGGTGCCATCCCTATAAAAGTCACTTGTATGTGTCGGGTTTCGGCAGGGATTTTTAATGTAAACCTACCGTTTACGTCGGTCACGATTCCTATCGTTGTCTCAGGAACCGTTACTGCCGCACCTATAATGGGCAGGTTATCCTCCGATGATATTACTATACCACTTATTTCAAGGGTCTGGGCATTAATAGTAAAACATATCAGAGAGATAAAAATGGTAAATACCAATTTGAGTCTCATAAGAATTAATTAAGGTTAAGTTACTAGGAGCAACCTGTAGTTTACTGTTTAATAAACACTTGTATTGACTGATTTAATAGAGTTAACTTCCATCATCCCAATAAAATTTATCAGGATAATGGAAGTTATTTGGATATTACTTGTAGAAAATAATATCAGATGATATAAAAAGTTATTTAACGGATGTTTTAACTTTTTCGTCACCTATTCTTACAATATAGATGCCTGTGTCGAATTTGCCAAGAGCTTGATTTGCCGATTCAACATTAACAGAAGCAACCTTTTGTCCGGCTACGTTATACACCTCTGCAATTGCACCTATTTCGGCATTTTTAAGTGTTAGCTCCTTATTGAACGAAACAACATTAAATGAAGATGCATCTTGATTCACATTGTCTATAGCGGTAGCCCACCCCTCAACAACTTTCAGACGAATATTAAATGAATAATTAATCGGACCTGCCCAATTATTTAAAAAGTAATAGGCTTGTCCACCAATATTATTTGAACAATACATAACAGTAAGAGATTTCATTGGCTCCTCCTCTAGAGTAACCAAATAGGTGCCTGCCATCAGATGGAGAGGAGTTTCAAATGTAGCAACATATTCCTTTTTAACTCCAGGTGTAACAGTAACAGGTAGGGATGAAGCTACATGCTGAAATGTACTGTTATATATATTTACCTTAGTAGTTCCAACACTAGGTTGTACAAGAGTAAAACTAACCTCCTCCAAATAAGTGTTTTTTGGGAATCCATACACTAAACCTATTTGTTTTACTGAGTTACTGTTAGGGTCAACCCCTATACCACTCATTTGAATACCGTTATCGCGTGCATATATATTATCACTTAGCACTGGCCCATAAATAGGGGCAGATTCAACGTATTCACCAATATTACCTTCAGCATCAGATATATCAATAGCAAATATATATTCATTCACTTCACCAATACCAACTCCATAATCCATTAAAAATCCTTTGCTGGTATAGTTTACGGCACTACCTGCTTCTATAGTTTCAAACGAAGCATAATCAGAATCAACATCTAAATCATTCTCATACTGTACTGTTTCAATAGCTAATCCTAAAATATCATTACTACCAGTATTAGAAATTTTAGCTGATACTGAACCACCCAGATCGCGTTTTAAAAACTCAGGTACAATTGTATATGCAACTGTAGGAGTCTCTGTAATAACGACAGATGCAGAATAGTCAGGTTTTTGATAAAACACAACATTATCAAGATAAAGGCGTTCCATATCATATGTGTTATTCCTCCAAATAGCACAAACATATTTTCCTTTATATTTTGAATTAATGTCAATTAAACGTGTTGTCCAATTGGCGTTTTCCTCGGTAATACTAAATGCAATCTCTGTATTGTTAAGAAATACATCTAAAACATCCTTTAAGGTAGCATCATTAGACAATTCATCTAATGCACCAAATAGAACTTCTGCATCAGCAATTCTCATCTCATAACCATCACGAAATGATGAATTGATGGCTCGAGCATCCCATGAAATGCTAAATAGTCCTTCTTCTGGTATAAGAATGCCAGGAGAAACAGCCCAATCATCCACGTGGGTGTCACGTTCGTCGTCAATCCATGATTGACTTGCAAGAACTTTATTTGTAGCAGTTTCGCCAGCCCAATACCATCCTCTAGTTTGATTATGATTAGCAAGATTAAGCTTATCCAAATCATAGCTTCCCCATCCTTCCAATTCGTCTTCATCCTCAAAAGTAGATTGATATAAAATGGTCTCCATAGCAGTAGCTACCCGACTAATTGTTGTCGATTGTGCAGTCTCTTCTATAGTGATTGTTGTGGTAGGTTGAATCTTTACTTCAGTTACACTATTCTTTTGGATAACGAGCTGAGTTTTTTCAAGATTCCCCTTTCTAAGAAGGACGTTCTGCCCTTGAGCAAAACTTAGTGACAGAAGTGCTGACACTGTGAAGAGTAAAAATTTTTTCATGTTTAAATCATTTAAGTTAGTAATATTAGAGTGACCTGAATAACAGGTTAAAAGAAATAAATTTTAAAGAATAACCTACCTATCTCCTCAATTCAACATTACAACTCAACTCTAACACGAAAAAAGAACTTACAATAATAAATCTTTCCAAAAGACTCTTTCGTATTAATCAGCGTAGGTTATGTTTGGTAAAGTTGCAATATACAAGTTACAAATATTATTGTCAATAAAAATTTTGACTTTTCAGATAATTTATTAGAAAATAAACTTGATGAAAAAATTTTCACAACAATCCTTAAATGCATTCATAATATAACGACACTCAAAAACTATATATTTAAAACAAAATACCCCATATAGATATTTTCACATAAAAAAACAGACCTACTCAAAACCTATCCTGGCTATACGGGATATAACTCTTTGTGTTCTCTGTGCCTTTGTGGTAAAAAAAAGGCTCACGCAGAACTTGTCCCGTCAGAACGGGAGACCGCTAAGATGTCGCTAAGACCGCAAAACTTGTCCCGAATAATGGGAGATGTAACTCTTTGTGTTCTCTGTGCCTCTGTGGTTATAAACATGTTCACGCTAAGTCCTTTTGTGCCTTTTGTGCCTTTTGTGGTTCAAAGAAAAAAGTCTATAACACAAAAATCCC
>CAZWOA010000115.1:4916-8014 GCA_964635545.1 uncultured Marinilabiliaceae bacterium | reverse complement strand
CGGGTTGCAGCCAGTCCGGAGGCAGTACAAAAATATATTGCTGATGGAGCTACAGTAATAATTGAGAAAAATGCCGGAGTTGGCTCTTACTATTTCGACGAAGAGTATATAAAGGCAGGTGCACAGATAATTGACTCATCCGAGGAGATATTTAATAAGGCAGAGCTTATTCTTAAAGTTAAGGAGCCATTATTCAACACCGAACTCAATAAACATGAGGTTGACCTTATGCATGCCGGTCAGTACCTTATCACATTTATTCACCCTGCATCGCCGGTTAACCACGAAATGGTTAAAAAACTTGCATCACAAGGTGTTATAAGCATGACACTCGACAGCGTGCCACGTATATCGCGTGCCCAATCTATGGATGCACTAACATCTATGAGCACATGCGCCGGTTACAAAGGTATTATAATGGCCGCCAATGCAATGCCTGAATTTGTGCCTCCTATGTTTACTGCCGTTGGCTCACTCAAACCTGCAAAAGTATTAGTTATAGGTGTGGGAGTTGGTGGTCTTCAGGCCCTTGCCACAGCTAAACGTCTGGGAGCTATCACTTATGGTGTAGATATTCGCCCGGCAGCCGTAGAGCAAGCAACCAGCCTTGGAGCAAAAGTTATTGACCTGGGTGTACCTGCCGACCTTGCAATTGCACCTGGCGGATATGCAAAAGCCCTTACCAAAGAGTGGCTGAAAAAAGAGCAAGACATTCTGCGTGAAGTAATTAAGGATATGGACATAATATTCCTTAGCGCACTAGTTCCCGGTAAGATAGCTCCGCACATCATCACCGAAGATATGGTGAAAGAGATGAAAAATGGCTCTGTGATAGTTGACATATCTATCGACCAGGGTGGTAACTGCGAGATTACACCTCCGGGTACCATCGAAAAGAAACATGGTGTTACAATAATCGGAACCAAAAATATACCCGGCACACTACCAAAGAGCTCAACATGGATGTTTGCTCAAAACGTATATCACTTGGTTAGCTACCTCACCAAAGACGGAAAAGTAAGCCTCGACATGAATGACGAGATAGTAAAAGCAATAGTAGTTACTATCGACGGTAAAATTGTGCATGAGGGTACACTCGAAGCAATGGGAAACTAAGAGGTGAATACAATTACTCATATAAATCCCGATAGCCGGTTAGTTAATGCTAATGACTTATCGGCCGGATATAATATGAGATTAAACATAAACTTTATTGTTAAACGCGACTGCCATCCCATTGGGTGTGGCAGTTGCTTTATTTTTTATAGAGTATGAATCCACTTATTCTAATTGTTATTTTTTTGGTATCCACCATTGTGGGATATCTACTGATAAAGAAGGTGCCCAGCCTTTTGCATACTCCACTTATGTCGGGCATGAATGCTTTGTCGGGCATTACAATTATTGGTGCTATAGTGGCTGTTGGTATCTCATATAGTGAAGGTACCACTTCTATTATTATAGGCCAAATAGTAGGAGGTCTTGCAATTATTGCAGCCTCAATAAATGTGGTAGGCGGTTTCGGAGTTACCCACCGTATGCTTGAGATGTTTAATAAGAAAAAACGTAAAGCAAAATGAGCATAACATTATACTATATCATTTGTGCCGTACTCTCTCTCTTGGTAATGCTAGGCATATCGATGCTAAGCAAGGTAGAAACGGCTGTAAAAGGAAACCTGTTAAGTGCAGCCAGCTTACTTGCAGGCGTTGTTCTTACACTTGTTCACTATAACATATTCAGTATTACAACTATCTATGTTTTTATACTGATAGGGACGCTAATAGGCGGTTACATGGCACGTAAGGTGAAGATGATACAGATGCCGCAAATGGTGGCACTACTCAATGGTGTGGGTGGTGCAGCATCGGCACTTGTAGGCTCACTTGCTATACTAGGCATAGGAACCACCCCTACCGAATATGTTGATTTCTCGAATGTTACTGCATCACTCGCCATTGTAGTGGGTATGGTAACACTTATTGGTAGCCTTGTGGCCGCCGGAAAACTTCACGGCGTGCTTGCCCAGAAACCTGTAATATGGAAAAATCATGAGGCCATAACCATATCGATGATTATTGGTTCTCTAGTAGCTGTGGTATTGTCGTATGCACTTAACTCAGGAGCAACATATACAGAACCGTGGTTTATCATTCTGCTTGCGGTGGTGTTCAGTTCTATCTTCGGATATGCCTTCGCAATACGCGTAGGTGGTGCCGACATGCCCATTACCATATCGCTACTCAACTCGCTTAGTGGTGTTGCCGGCTCAATAGCAGGTATGGCCATTGGTGATATTCTTCTTGTGGCTGTGGGCGGTATTGTAGGTGCATCAGGACTTCTGCTTACCCAGATAATGTGTAGGGCGATGAATCGTAGCCTTCTTGATATTCTGTTGGGAAAAACATCCGCAGCAGGTAAAAAAGATACCAAAACAACAGCTCCCGCAGCAAAATCAACTCCAAATGTGGCACAGAGCACACAATCGGTGGGTGAGGTTCTTCGCAATGCAAAGAGTGCAATCATCGTGCCTGGTTACGGTATGGCACTAGCGCAGGCCCAGCATCAGGTAAGGCAACTGGCCGATACTCTTGAGGCCAACGGTGCCGAGGTGCGTTACGCTATACACCCCGTAGCTGGCCGTATGCCGGGACACATGAATGTGCTGCTCGCCGAGGCTGATGTGGATTACGATAAGCTATTTGAGATGGATGCCATCAATGATGACTTCCAAAATACCGATGTGGTGATAGTAATAGGTGCCAACGACGTGCTTAACCCTGCCGCCCGCGATGCCGAAGGAACACCTATCTACGGAATGCCGGTACTCAATGTGGATAAAGCCAAGAAGGTGATTATCTGCAACTTCGATACAAAACCGGGGTATGCAGGCGTGCCAAATCCACTTTATGAGATGACCGATAAGGTTACCATGAAACTGGGTGATGCCAAGGAGTCGCTCAATGGTTTGTTGCAAGATATGAGAAGCTCATCAGCTCCAAAGGCCGCTGCCGATGGCGTGGGGGAGGTTCTTCGCAACGCTAAGAGTGCAATCATCGTGCCTGGTTACGGTATGGCACTAGCGCAGGCCCAGCATC
>CAZWOA010000115.1:0-4816 GCA_964635545.1 uncultured Marinilabiliaceae bacterium | reverse complement strand
AACCGGGGTATGCAGGCGTGCCAAATCCACTTTATGAGATGACCGATAAGGTTACAATGAAACTGGGTGATGCCAAGGAATCGCTTAATGAGCTATTGCAAGAGATGAGCAAATAATCATATTGCATATTCTTAAAATTGTGAGGCCTGACAGGATTTCGATTCTGCCGGGCCTCGTCTTTTAGCATTCATTATAGCAAAATAATATCAAGCAATAGGATAAAAATTATACTTTTGAATATTGTAATACCGATTGGATATCCGTAATATACCAATTACATTGGCATAAACGGCTATCACTTCGGTATTATACGATGAAATTTTGGTCTTAATAATAATTACGTTTCGTATAAAATATCAATTCAGAAAAGGGAGGCTAAAAGTGGAAGCACACAAAATAGGGATAGATAAAAAATCACCACTAATTACAATCAACAACGGATTGCTACAACTCGACAACACGCTAACATTCAACAACTTAACCACAATCATCAATAAAGGTGATTTCATTGTGGTTATTGGTGACAACGGCTCCGGCAAATCAGCCCTTCTAAAAGCCATTTCTGGAAAAATCCCATTCAGCAAAGGCGATATAACCTATCATTTCAACCGGTCGCATGTAGAGAGCAACGAAAAATCGCTATCGATATTTAAAAATATAGCGTTTATGGATGTTCGCCACTCATTTAAAGACCGTCAGAACATGCAAACCCTATTCTATCAGCAACGGTACAACAGCAGTTTTTCCGACGACTCAATCACCGTAATGGAATATCTTATTGAAGCTGTAAATAAAAGTCAATCAAGTGGTTACTGGAATCAATCATCAATAATAGAGAAACTGGAATTGAAGTCACTTCTTCAAAAAAACCTCATCAAGCTATCCAACGGCGAATCGAGGCGGGTTAGAATAGCAGAAGTTGCATTGAGCAACCCCACATTAATGCTTTTAGACCAACCGTTTTCAGGTATCGACATAAAGAACAGAGAGATACTTCTATCCTTTTTCAAAGAGATAAAATCATCGGGCACAACGCTAATCATGGTGTGCAGCGAAACAGAAATACCTGAGTATGCCGACACCATTATCTCGCTGAAACTTGGTTCGCAGCCCACAATTACCAGCTACGACGACTATACCCCATCGGGTAGCAAGCCATCAATAGAACTTGATGCCGACGACCTGTCATTCTTGAAAATGCTACCTCAATTTAGCGAGTATAACAGCATTGTTAAGATGGAAAACATCAATATCTCCTATGGAAAAACACAGATACTCAATAACTTATCGTGGCACATCAAACAAGGTGAGCATTGGTCATTATCGGGAGCCAACGGGTCGGGAAAATCTACCCTCCTTAGCCTGATCACGGGCGATAACCCTCAAGCCTACTCCAACCGCATCACCCTGTTTGACAGGCTACGCGGCTCAGGCGAAAGCATTTGGGACATAAAGAGTAAAATAGGCTTCGTATCGCCAGAAATGTTCCAGTTCTTCCCTACCCGACTCACATGCCGGGAAGCTGTAAGCACCGGATTTACTGATTTTATGATAAAACCCAAAAACATAACTCCACAGCAGGACGCAACGATAGATAAATGGCTCAAACTGCTGAAAATAAACGAATACAGAGATGTGGCGATACTGAAACTGCCTGTCACTGTGCAGCGACTTACACTATTGGCACGCGCCATGGTGAAACATCCTCCACTGCTGATACTTGATGAGCCATGTCAGGGATTTGATGATTATCAGCAGCAATATTTCAGGGGGATTATCGATATTCTGTCACTCCACACCAACCTCACCTGGATATATGTTACCCATAAACAGGAGCAACTCCCTGAGTCGGTTACTCATAAAATCAGGATTGATGTAAATAATTAATTGCTATACTACTCATTATCAATTGATTTCATATAGAATTTTGTATAGTTACACCATATTGGTACACACTAAAAACACATCATGTTAGTATTCAGCAGTAGAGAATTTAGGCAAAATCAAAAGATGTACTTTGACAAAGCTGACAAAGGAGAGCAAATTGTTGTATTACGAGGCTCCAACAAAGCATATACCCTGACACCAGTTAATGATGATGATATTTACTTTACTGCTGAAATGGTAAAAAAATCAAATTAAGTGCAGAGCAAGCTAAAAATGGCGAGGTCAAAAGAGTTCATAGCTCCAAGAAATCAGTGATTTACTGGGCTTATGAAATATGACCTTCCAGGTCGGTGTGCAGCACTGCAAAGTGCTATTTTTCACCACGGGCTGAAGCCACGTGGTTACTAATAAGCACACGACGTAAAAAATTAAGATACCGCTCCGATGGAGCTAACCACAACAAACTGAGGCTATTAGCATTACAAATCTGTAACTCAACTACTAATTATTAATTGTTAATTATTAATTGCTAATTGCACATTGTTAATTGCACATTGTCTATAGCAGTTCTTTACGCAATTCGGCAGCACTTTTTGCTGAAAGGTAACCAAGCGGGATGTCAAATACAGTTTTGCAACCCGTGTGACCTTCGTTAGCTAAACGAGCCACAGCTCTCGCATAGGCAATTATCACACTCGATGTAAATTCGGGGTTACTGTCAAGGTTAAGTGAAAACTCAATGCGCTGTTTATTGCCGCTTCCACTTTTACCTGCCCTAATCACCACACCACCATGAGGCATCTTGCTATGCTCTTGCTTCATAGTCTCTTCATCAATAAAATGGACAGTAGTCTCATAATCAGCAAAATAGTTGGGCATATTTTTAATTTCCGATTCTATGCGAGCCTTATCTGCTCCCTCTTCGGCCACCACATAACACACCCTAATGTGCTTATCGGCAGTGGATAGTTCAGGCTCATTACCCTCACGTATCTGCCTCAACGCCTCCTCTTTAGGAATTGTATATTGAATTCCATTTTTCACACCTGCCACTCTGCGGATGGCGTCGCTATGCCCCTGGCTCACACCCTTACCCCAAAATGTATAGCTGCTTCCTACGGGGAGTACTGCAACACCAAGAAGTCGAGCCATCGAGAACAGCCCCGGATCCCAACCGGTAGAAATTACCGAAAGGGTATTATTTGCCTTATTTACGGCATCAATCTTCTCAAAATATTGCGGAATGGCAGCATGAGTATCAAAACTGTCAACTGTATTGAACAGTCGCGCCACTTCTGCAGTCTGTTCCGGCAAATCGGTGGCCGAACCTCCACATAAAACCAACACATCCAGCTTACCAACAAACTTCTGCAAATCATCCATTGAATAAACCGGATAATCAGCTTTTATTGAAGCCGGATTACGACGGGTAAATATTGCAACAAGCTCCATATCAGCATTTTGAGTGGCTGCAAGAGCAACTCCCCTACCTAGATTCCCATATCCTACAATTCCAAAACGTATATTTTCCATTGTCTTTGTTTTAATTTTAACATTAAGTGCAAATTTCTAAAAAATCAACCAATAATCAACTAAACTTAAAGTTAATTTTTATTGAATTGCACTATTTTTTTTCATGACATAGTTGAAAAGTCCACGGCACGAATCCTCCAACAAATCGATAACAAGATGAAAATCAGCATCATCACCATAATATGGATCGGGCACATAGTCGTAATCCATATCTATTCTGAAATCGGTCAATTTATGGAGTTTTGCCCTATGCTCCTCTTTGGTTATCATAGCATGAAGATTGCTCATATTGCTATCATCCATCCCGATAATCATATCAAAATACTGAAAATCTCTTGCCGGCATCACCCTTCTACTAATGGATGTTAAATCGTAACCACGCGATTTACCATGCCTTCTCATTCTGCTATCAGCACGGTCGCCATCATGATAACCGCTTGTTCCTGCCGAGTCAATCTCAAAAAGATGGTCAGCACCCTCCTGCTCAACAACATGCTTCATCACAGCTTCGGCACCGGGCGAACGGCAAATATTGCCCAAACACACAAATAAAATTTTTGTCTTCTCCATAATTTTAGTCCTTTCCCTACAAAGTTAACCTAAAGGAAATTTTAAACACATTTTTTAAATGAAACTCTACATTTTTTTCTTATTTTGTACTTCTTATTCTGATAAGTTTTATTCTAAATAATTATAATGATGAAAAAGATTTTATTATTTATCACACTTCTCTCCATACCGGCATTAACCATTACTGCACAGGAGGATTACAAAGATGTAACATCAAAACTAGAATACACCCACGAGGCACGTTATCCCGTGGAAATATACAACAGCAAACAGACAACATTTAAAGGAAAACCCAAAAATATCATCTTCCTTATTGGTGACGGAATGGGCGTTGCGCAGGTTTTTGCCGGAATAACAGGCAATGGAGGCATGCTCAACCTAATGAATATGAAACATATAGGCTTTAGCCGCACTGAGAGTGCCGACAACTATGTAACCGACAGTGCAGCAGGCGGAACAGCACTTGCGTGTGGTGTAAAAACCTACAATGGTGCAATAGGCCTTGGCCCCGACAGCAGCAGAATAACCAGCATGCTGGAACTCAGCGAGCAGCACGGGAAAGCTACCGGACTTGTTGCCACATCAGCAATTACACATGCCACACCCGCATCATTCATTGCACATGTTAAGAAAAGATCGCAATATGAAGATATTGCAATCCACTTCCTTGAAACAGAGATTGATATATTTATAGGAGGCGGAAAAAAACACTTTACTGAGCGCAAAGATGGCCGCAATATCGTTACAGAGCTGGAAGCCAAAAATTACCGTATTTTCGACAATCTTGAAGATGCAGCAGGCGTAAACAGTGGAAACATAGGAATAC
>CAZWOA010000114.1:0-8290 GCA_964635545.1 uncultured Marinilabiliaceae bacterium | reverse complement strand
TTGTTGGAAAAAACGGCTGATTTTTCACTCTTTTTCAGAAAAGAGAATGCTATTTCCCGTCATTTTTTTGTTAGTTCGAGGTGTCTATTTTTATTATTTCTGATTGAAATTGAAATAACATTCATTAGTGCTTTAGAGATTTCTCACTACGTTCGAAATGACAGCTGATTAGTTATGTAATGGGAGGGGGTTGTTTGGCAGCTCTGCCACCAAACAACCCCCTCCCCCAATCTTAGAATAGTGAATAGTCATTCCGAGCAGAGCGAGGAATCTCATTAATCAACCATTGTCATTTCGTCCCGATTGCTATCGGGAGACGTGAGAAATCTATAAAGTTCAACTAACCTAATTCAACTTTTTAATTTGGCAGTATATTTTTAGGTTGTGCTCAATAACTTAGGTTGCTGATTATCAACGTCAAAATCCATATTATTGAATTCTCTGCTTATACAATGCTTTTAGTGGATATATAAAACGCTCCGCCAATGAGATATTTTCTGTTATTATTTCGGCTTCGCCCTGCATATTTTGTTTAAAAGGAAGAATTTTACCATAATTAGTATAAAGCGAATCCGTCAAAACAACAGTTCCTATATATGTAGAATCTGGCACTAAAGATATTGTATTAAGAGTTCCAACAACCATACCATACTCTTGATGTGGGAAGTCTGTAAATTTTAAATTAACAGGTTGCGATATTGAGATTTTACCTGCTCGTTGCACCGGAATCGCAATTTTACATACAAAATCCGATTTATGAGATGGCACAATCGTCATTACGTGCTGACCAACAGAAACATTCTGATTAACTTCCCACACACCTGAAAATGCCACTACACCATCAAACGGACTCACTAAACAATATTTCTTCTCCCATTCAGCCATTACCCCTTTCATCTGCTCTGCTGTTTGATAAACTATGCTTCGCAACATTCTATCTTGCTGCTGATAATCAAGTTCTATCTCTAATATTTCTTGCTCCAAATCTGTGCGACTCATAAAAGCATTTGAAACTGCTAACTCTACATTTGTTAACGAAATTTTTTGCATTACTAATTCACGCTGCGAATTTTCATAATCTAATGCAGCAATAGTTTTATTTACAAATAATATTGAATCACGTTTAAACATCCCCTTTGCAATACGATGATTATCTTCTGATAATTCTAATTGGTGGCTCTGATATTTAATATAATTATTCAACTCCTTTAATTTCGTTGCAATCCCCCTCTGTTTTTTATTATGATAATCTATTGTTAGAAAAGAGTAATAATCAACTATTGCTTTTTGAAATGATGAAAAAGCGGGCTGTAGTTCTCCTAACCCACTGCCCAAATCAAGTGAACTTACATTCATTAAAAACATTTCAGAAAATAGATCTTCGTGTAGCAAAGATTTGACCTTAAGGAAAGAGTCATAACTTGTTGCATTTTCTATCACAGCAAGTACATCACCGCTCTCTACTTTTTCACTATCCCTAACCATCAAACTTTGAATTTTGCCTGTTGACCGCGCTACCATAAATGCCGGAGGATACGACGATTGTACATAGAACCTCCCCTCTATAACATCCGGGTATCTAAAAAAAAATGAAAAAACAAATAAAGCCAATATGATTACTGTAAACACACTAATTCCATACCGTATTATCCGATTAGGAACTTGCCCCATTATTTCACATACTTCTTCACTTCGCAAATTAATAGCCTCTGCTTCTTGCAACAAGTTTTTATTATTAACATCAATCATTTTGCAATGAAATTAATTCGATAATTCATATTATGTGTCAACTTCCAAGTTCCAATTGATTCTTCACCAAATTCAAATAAGCTCCACCGCTCTCTACTAATTCAAAATGTGAACCTGTCTCTACAACACGTCCTTTTTCCAATACCACAATTTGATCGGCATTGCGTACAGTACTTAACCTATGAGCTACAACAATAACAGTACGTCCATTAAAAAAATGATTGAGATTCTCCATAATCACCTTTTCATTGTTAGCATCCAACGCATTGGTAGCTTCATCAAGGAAAATATAGTCCGGATCTTTATAAACGGCTCTGGCAATCAAAATTCTTTGTTTCTGCCCCTGGCTAAGACCAACTCCTTCCGAACCGATTTTCGTATTATACCCCAAAGGCAAGCCTTCTATATAATCTTGTAAGTTGGCAACCTTAACGGCATAAAGTAGCTTTTTCTTATCAACTAGCTCATCGCTTACAGCTATATTGCGGGCAATTGTATCAGAGAAAATATAACCATCTTGCATTACTACGCCACAACGACTGCGCCACCAACTCTGATTGAAATTGGTCAAACTTGTTTCACCAACTTTGATACTGCCAGCACCGGGAGTATAAAATCCAAGAAGGAGTTTTATTAGTGTAGTTTTGCCACTACCACTAGTTCCCACGATAGCAGTTATTTTCCTCTCAAGGATAGGTATTGTTACTTTATTCAGCACCATAGGAGAATGAGGGCCTTCGTATTGAAAGGTTACATTTTGAAGCAGTAAGCCTTTGCGCATGGGCAGTTCTGTCAACTTTTCTTCATCGGTATTTTCTTCATCCTTTTGTCCATGAATTTCCCCAAGACGCTCAAGACTTATTTTAGCATCCTGAGCCGAATGAACAAAGGCAATCATCTGATCTATCGGACTATTTAGTTGACCTAAAATGTATTGCACGGACAACATCATACCTAACGACATTTGCCCATGGACTACTGCCAGGGCTGCCATAATAGTAATAATAATATTTTTAGTTTCATTAAAAAACAACCCGCCCAACTGTTGATATTGACTGAGGGACAAGCTCTGCACATTTACCCTAAACAGACGAGCTTGAATACGCTCCCATTCCCAACGCTTTTGTTTTTCACAATTATTAAGTTTTATCTCCTGCATACCTGCAATCAACTGTATAAGATTGCTTTGCTCAGAAGCCATTTGAGCAAATCGCTTATAATCAATATCTCTGCGTTTTTTCATGAAGAGATAAACCCAAAGAAAATAAAGACTGCTACCAATAAGAAATACAATAAAAATTTGTAGGCTATAATAGGCCAACACTATACTAAAAAGCAAAAGATTGAACATGGAAAAAAGCACAGACAAAGTTTGACTCGTCAGAAAACGTTCTATTCTACTGTGATCTTCAATCCGTTGAATTATATCACCTGTCATTTTTGTATCGAAAAAGCGAATCGGCAGTTTCATTAACTTTATCAAAAAATCGCTTATTAACGATATATTGATACGGGTGCTAATATGCAACAAAATCCATGATCGGATAAACTCAACGCTCATTCTACTGATGAACAAGATTAACTGGGCAATAAGAACCAAGTAAATAAAACTAATATTGCGAGTATTAATACCCACATCAACAATAGCCTGTGTAAGAAATGGGAAAATTAACTGAAGCAAACTCCCTATCAACAAACCCAAGATAAGCTGCACAACAAACTTTTTATGAGGCTTAAGGTATTTGAATAAAAAGCCGAATCCTGACTTTTCATTTACCTCGTCAAACTTGCTGTAAAACAGAGGAGTTGGTTCAAGCAACAGACAAAGCCCCTGTGTGTTATCGCCAACAACTGTACTTGCCCAGCATTTTTCAAATTCATCTTTTGAGTAACTCACTTTACCATGTCCCGGATCGGCAACCCAAACCCTTTCTTTATCTATCTTATACACAACAACAAAATGCTCCTGATTCCAATGGGCGATAAAGGGTAAGGGTTGCTCTTCACATAATTTATTGTAAGAGACTTTAACTCCCATAGACCGCAACCCTATACTCTCGGCAGCATCGCTGATTCCGAGCAATGACACTCCTGCACGAGTAATATGGCAACGCTCGCGCAAAGTTTGCAACGAATAGTAGCGCCCATGATATTTTGCGATCATTTGCAAGCACGTTGGTCCACAATCCATGGCATCCGGTTGATTATAAAAAGGAAATAAATCAATCATGAAAGGTATGTCAACTCAAGAAACTAGAATACCTGGCATAAAGAACAAAAACTATTTTTCTGTCATTTTTGCCTCGCAATAATCTACAATTAACTCTTTAAAATAGCTATGCTTATCTGCAATATAGCAGAAAATTGAATCGTGTTCTTTTGTTTTTTTAAATTGCAGTCTTCTTTTCTCGGGGCAAGGCCCAAAACAAATAGGCAAATAGATGCATTCACTACATCTTGATTTACTATTGAGTATGTTATTTTCAACATGGAATGGAGTTCCCTTCCACACAATCTGTCCATCAATATTGAGAAAACCTAATGCTTCCTCAATAGACATATTAGAACACTTATCGACAGCCCCATTATGAAAAACAGTGTTAAAATGCAAGTTCTCAACATAACACGGCATATTTACTTCAATATCTATATCTGGAACTTTATACCCACTATTAAAAAAACTATCTTTTATTCTTTTTATCAAGACTAAATCAATTAGCTCATGTTTGCATTGCCAAACAGGTCGAGCAATAAATTCTATTTTAGACCTAAAATTAATAGGGATATACAAATTAACGTCATCCACTAAACTCATAGATAAGTTATTTTCGGTATAATTAAATCGCAGAGCAACATTAGCTTCAGGCAGAATAGAGAGAATATCGACTATGTTTAGTAAAATTCTCTCAAAAGAAGGAAGACCATTTTCATTTCTTGTACTATCATGGTTATCAATACAACCATCAATAGTTATTTGAAACGAACAAAAATTATATCTTTTCATAACTTCTAGCATTCTTTTATTAATTAAATAACCATTAGTTGTTATGCTAGATAAGAACTCTATATCATTTTCATCACAAAATTGTTTCGCATATTCAGATATAATTTCCATTTTATCAAACCTAAGCAATGGCTCACCTCCAAACCATGCAATCTCAAACTTACGTATAGAATTTCCCAAGCAATATTTTTTAATATGTCGTTTTATCCTAATTATTGTTTCATCAGATAAACTTTCATCCTTGTGCTTTTGAATACAATACCAACAATTAAAATTACAATTATAGGTTGATAAAATCATAAGTGTATAAATCGGTTGAGAAATACTATTCTTGAAATTTTTCAAAACATCACTACCTTCATCTTTGAATTCAGCTATATAAAACCCACCTTCTATCAATTTATCCAAAATATTTTTTGGTAAACATTCTGCACTCTCATAATTTGACATTATATTTTTATAAAACTCTAAAGAACCTCCATCAAAAACAAAAAATTTCTTCGAAAGGCAGTTGAAAAATATGTACTTATCATTAATATATGGTACTAGAACATTATATATACTTTGTTTCATATAGTTTTCAATTAATTACAAGATGATAAAACATTTCAAAAGACTCCAAATAAAAATCTTAGAACCTTTTCAATAATGATGAATTAAGAGGATGACAAAATCTCTATGTCACCCTCTTAAAAATAGTATGCTTAGCTAATCGGAACACAAATTTTTTTACAATCGGCCCAACGTTTCTTGCAACTTATATTGATTTTAAGATTATCTTCCATAATCTCTAAGTTGTCATAACCACCGATAATGTGTAATTTCTGTTCATCTGACAGCAAACTCCCTAAATTCTTAGGTTCTACTGAATCTTGCTTCTTCGCACTTAATTTTTTCATAATAAAAGAATTAAAAGTTTAAAAATAATTTCAAAAAAAATCAAACATATTCTATTGTCCTAGGATATTGCGAGATCTCCGACTATCTTCATCAATAGTAGTTGTAGGTTTTGGCGTTGCCTGTTTACCCTTATTCAGATAGATACTCAGCCTGATGAACAACATGTTGTGATAGGTCTTCAACCCAAAAGATTCCACTTCGCGGTAAAACGGAGTATCAACTTCGCCTTTTTGTGTTACACGGGTCCCCCATGATAATGGCAAAACATAAGAAACCATGATTTGAGCCCGTTTTTTCAAGAATTTCTTGTAGGTCGATAGTTGCCAAATATCCATGTCGTTCATTTTATAGCCTTGTATCATGCCCATTTTATCCATCGAACGATCATATTCCAAATCAACTCCCAATGTAATATCTGGATGGAAATATGAGAGCGTAGCAGTTCCCAACCATGTGTGGTATCGGTTTGAAAGACCTTTGCTACGCATTTTTTGGTAATGGTATGCAATATTGCCTTCGAACTCTAAATAATCACTTAAAGGCAATGTCAAATTGAACAACAGACCAAAATCTTCTGCCTTTGTATTTTTATAGGTTTGGAAATATCCCGCATCCGAATGACCATAATATGGTGTGATGTGATTGAAGGCATATTGGTATTGCGGAGTGATAGTGATTGTTTGCCAGAAACTAAATTCAACAGAGGCCTGATGCAAGTAGGATGGTTTCAGGTCAGGATTTCCACTGCTGGTCATAAGAGTATCAACCACCACTGGCATGTTGCCCAACTGATAAAGAGTTGGAAAAACAGAAGATGTGATATAACGTCCATTGATATTAAAATTCTCGTTGGGGTTATAATTAAACCTTGCATTGGGTTGGAAAACTGAATGCTTCACCTTGTCAATACCATTTTCCATCACAGAATTATGCCATGCACCTCCGAGAGCAAAACTCCACTTTGGAGTAGGACGATAGGATAGTTCTGTATATAATCGGTTCCGGCTCTCTTCACTATCCCACGACCCACCAACGGTCAATAAGCGTGTATTATAATCACGAGATACATATACATGCCCTAAGTTGAGAGTCAGCTTAGAGGAGATAGAATAATCAATATCCAATCCATATTTGAAAAAATCTCGCTGAACATCAAAGTCTGAAGCGAATAACTCTTCATCAAGAAGATAAGAGTGGCTTCTACGATTATCGTATCTATCGTAAGCAAAATCGGCCTTAACATTCCAATTGCTACCCAACAAAGCCGAATAGTTTATTTTTGATGAATATTTCTTCTCACGCATTCGTTCATTGGTGTGATCCGTATAATTATCGAAAGTTGTACCTTGAACAAAACGTCGCATCATCAGGAAAGTGGTTGCTTCATCGGTTCTCTCAGAAGCATAATCACCCTCTAAAGTCAATGAGTGATTCTTGGATAACTTAAACGTAACTCCTGCATTAGCAGCATCTGCCGAATACTTATAATTTTGATTTGGGTCATTCTCTGTCACCATTTTTGACTCCAACTGATAATGGTTCCGATAATCTTTGATGATTGACAACGGATGAAACCAATTAATGTCGGCATAACCATACGAAAGTTGAAAATCGACAGCTTGATTGGTGTACCCTATTCCAACACCGGGTTGCAGATTGGCAAAAGTGGCATTACCATTTGTCTCCACCGGGTTGATAATTACCAAATTCCTTATATTCAAATTGTAACCAACGTAATCAGGCTTCAGAACGAAATTGATTACAGCATAATAGTCTTCTGATAGAAATCGACCAGTAGGATGCTTCATAACCTCAATAGTTTGAATACGATCAGGAGAAAGGCTGCGTATGTAACTTTCATTGCGCTGAACATTATCGACCAGTAACAAAACTTTGACTTGGTTATCCACCTTGATGGCATTTGTAATTTTGTCAAATTTCACTCCCGCCAACTGCCCAACCAGTTGCTCCACATTTTGGGCTTGTTGTCGCATAGCCTCAGTAACTGTATGTAAAGTACGGAACAAATCATAATTTGTAAGTTTACCTAAAACAGCAACTTCCTCAATCGGTGTTACTTCCCGTGGCAAAACAACATCTCCAAAATCCAATGAATCACTTACAGAAAGCTCTTGAGAAACATATCCCACACAACTGATACGTAGCTTGGATGGATTCCCTTTGAATTCAATCTGTATCAACCCATCCTCTGTACTTAGATTCCCTGCTAAAATATGACCGTCATCATCCAACAATACAACCGTGGCAAAAGCAACCGGTTTTTGCTCGATAGAATCAACAACCCTTAAACGATAGCTCGCAGAATTATTCTGAGCATGTAACGCAGATAAAACAAAAAGAC
Organism: uncultured Marinilabiliaceae bacterium; assembly: GCA_964635545.1. Taxonomy (GTDB): domain Bacteria; phylum Bacteroidota; class Bacteroidia; order Bacteroidales; family Marinilabiliaceae; genus JAGPIS01. The sequence continues at coordinate 275 of CAZWOA010000114.1, read as the reverse complement.
TTAGAATTAAAAATGAAATATATCTCATAATAGATTAAAATTGAACCTATGATATTTTAGCTTTCATCACAAATTTATATTACGCCACTCCGATTTTTTCGGAGTGGTGATAATAATTATCAAAATTGTTTAATTTAAAATTATTCTAAAGAGCGAAAGCAGAGGTTTATTTAGTCATCCCAATAACACCTTTGTTTATCACTTCCCGTTCAATTCCCCATTACCCTTCAAATATTCAAGTAACTTCTCAAGCACCGGATCGCCACCTTTCATAT
>CAZWOA010000113.1:3628-8369 GCA_964635545.1 uncultured Marinilabiliaceae bacterium | reverse complement strand
ATGGTGAAAAATCTGCGCTATCAACGAGAGATTATAAATACATACTTACTTGACTCTCGGCCCTCTAGCTAATCCTTGGGAACTTTCTCACTTTTCAAAATCTTTTTTCAATGTCGTTTGTTATTCAGTAGCAATAAGGATTGAAGAGTATCATTAAATGAATGATTGTCACCAACCAAGGAGGCTAATGAGCCACTAAATACAAAATATCACTGCTAAATTGTATCGATTAGGTTTGTTATCTATAACTTTGTGGTTTTTAATATCAGAACATGCAAGTTTTAAAGAATAATCTAGTTATAGCAATTGATGGTCACTCATCATGTGGCAAAAGCACTGTGGCTAAGGATATAGCTAAACTGCTATCAATAGCTTATGTTGATACCGGGGCAATGTATAGGGCGGTTACTTACTTTGCACTTACAAACAATATGATTGGTGCAGATGGTGTAAACCGGGCTGCATTGATTAAGGCGCTACCAAATATTGAAATCTCATTTGAATTCAATAAAACTACAAAACGTAACGAGACCTGTTTGGGAGGCATCAGCATAGAAGATTATATTAGAGGTATGGAGGTTAGTTCGCACGTGAGCGAGATAAGTTCTATTGCCGAGGTGAGACATCAACTTGTGGAGTGGCAACAGAATATGGGTCGAAACACCAGTATTGTGATGGATGGGCGAGACATAGGCACTGTGGTTTTCCCCCAGGCCGACTTGAAGATATACATGACAGCATCAGACGAGATAAGGGCTCAACGCAGATATGATGAACTGACCGCAAAAGGTGAAAAAGTTGACTTTAACCAGATTCTAGAAAACGTGAAGATGAGAGATCATCTCGATTCAACGCGAGAAGAGAGCCCTTTACGAAAAGCCGATGACGCTTTAGTGCTTGACAACAGCCATATGACCCGAGAGATACAGATGCAGTGGATACTTGACAAATTGCAAGAAAGGAAACTTATAACTAGGGAATAACAGAAACTAAGAATAGGCAATTATCTTTTTTAGATAGATGATTATAAAATAGTTCATTGTTCCCGATTAAAATAAACAGAGAAAAATGAAAATAACCATCGATCATCAATCGGGATTTTGCTTTGGTGTGAAGAGAGCAATAGATGCCGCAGAAAACAATCTCCGCCAGGGGAAAAAGGTGTACTCCCTTGGCGATATAGTACATAATGAAAAGGAGGTGGAACGTCTTGAAAAGCTTGGGCTGCAAGTGATTAATCACGATGACCTAGATAAAGTGAATGATGAAACTGTGCTTTTCAGGGCACACGGCGAACCACCATCATCATACGAAAAGACAAGTGCTAGAGATACCGACCTTATCGATGCCACCTGCCCTGTAGTGCTCAAACTTCAGCAAAGAATAAAGAAAGCGTGGATTGAACAGAAAAAACAAAACGGCCAGATAGTTATCTATGGAAAAAAAGGACATGCCGAAATAACAGGCCTTCAGGGACAGACAAATTGGGAATGTCTTGTTATCGAAGGAATGGAAGATATAGACCAAATAGATTTCAGCCGCCCTATCGAAATATTTGCACAAACCACAAAGGATCCAGATATTTTCAAAACTATCATTAACGCCATACGCGAAAAATCGGCTGTGCCCGATAAAGTTAAAGACCATAATACGACATGTAAACAGGTTTCTGGGCGAGCCGGACAACTTATGGTGTTTGCACCTCAACATGATTTGATTATATTTGTGGGTGGAACAAAAAGCTCGAACTCCAAAGTGCTATTTGATACCTGCAAACGAATAAACCCAAACAGCCATTTTGTTACATGCATCGAAGACCTTAAAAATGAGTGGTTTGATTCATCAATAGAGACTGTGGGGATATTCGGTGCTACATCTACACCTCTATGGCTAATGGAGGAGGTGGCTGCCCAGATTGAAGAGTTAAACAAACAATATGAGCATATCAAACATTAAAAAAATAGCGGTACTTACATCTGGTGGTGATGCGCCGGGAATGAACGCAGCAATAAGAGCCGTGGTGCGAGCCGCTGTTTACAATAAACTTGACGTGATAGGTGTAAACCAAGGATACCACGGACTTATAACCAACGATTTCAGAGAAATGGACTCTAGCTCGGTTAGTAACATCATACACCTTGGTGGAACAATTTTACAATCGGCACGCAGCAAGGAGTTTGCAGCTGAAGAGGGGCGAACCGAAGCCTACAAAAACCTGAAGAATGCCAATGTAGATGCATTGGTTGTGATAGGTGGCGATGGCACATTGCGCGGAGCCTGCAAATTGGCAACTGAGCATGATTTTCCGGTGGTGGGAATTCCTGGCACTATCGATAATGACCTATATGGCACAGACTCAACCATAGGTTACGACACAGCACTTAACACTGTGATTGAGGCAGTAGATAAAATTAGAGATACAGCTACGGCGCACAACCGCCTCTTCTTTGTGGAGGTGATGGGCAGAGATGCTGGCTTTATTGCCCTCAGAAGCGGTATTGCCAGTGGCGCCGAGGCAATAATAGTGCCCGAAGTGGAAACTGACATTGAAAAACTGAATTACTTCATTACACACAATAAAAAATCGAATAAAAAAAGCTCGATAGTGCTTGTGGCCGAGGGAGAAAAAATGGGCGGAACAATGTCTATCGCCAATAAAATTGCCGAAGAGCACCCCGAATATGATGTAAGAGTAACCATATTAGGGCATATCCAACGGGGCGGTTCGCCATCGGCCTACGATAGGGTGCTTGCAAGCCAGCTGGGTGTAGAGGCAGTTAATGCACTACTTAAAGGTGAGAAATCAATTATGGTGGGACTTATAAACAAAGAGCTGATACATATACCGTTGAAACAGGCACTTAAAAACGGGAAAAAGCTGAGCAGTTCACTTCTTGGCATCACCGAAATATTATCGATATAATAAACAAGAGATATGGCAAGGCACAATCTTTGCCGTATCTCTAACAAAATAGGAAAAATGGGCATATTCAAGATCATACTTATTGCTGCAGCAGTGTATTATCTTATTAAGATTATACTTCGACTAACTGCTCCATATCTGTTGAGGAAGATGTTCGAGAAAATGAACGGCAACTCACCCTTCAACCAGACAAATAATATGAACACCGATGGTGAAATGATAATCAATAAAGATAAAAAAAGGACACATACCGATAACTATGGCGGTGAATATGTGGAGTTTGAAGAGATAAATGATTGATATTAAATTTAAAGTGTGTAATTTCGCATCTTATTTCATATTAATTTGTATTTTGCTATCATAAATCTGACCCACATTGAAAGTACTACACATTAATAAAAGTGATGCCGGTGGAGGTGCTGCCATAGCGGCACAACGCATACACCGCGCACTTAGAGCCAATGGCACTGACTCGATGTTTCTTACATTAACGAAGCAGAGCAGCGATACTCACACTTTCCCAGTAGGTGAAGGTGCAATACATAAACTAAAAAGCGACTTCCATTTTATTGCTGAGCGACTTCTATTTCTTAAAGATGAGAAAGACCCTTCGCTCAGATACGCCTTTTCACCGGCTTCAACAGGATTCGACATAAGTAATCATCCCCTAGTAAAAGAGGCTGATATACTACATCTACATTGGATAAACCAAGGATTCCTATCACTAAAATCGATGGAGAAACTGTTCAAACTGGGCAAGCCCATTGTGTGGACTCTTCACGATATGTGGGCATTTACCGGTGGTTGCCACTATAGCGGTAGTTGCATCGAGTATATGGAACACTGCGGATACTGCCCATTCCTTAGAAAACCTGATAAGCACGACCTATCCAACCAAATATTTCTACGGAAAAAAGATATCTATTCCAACTCAAATATGAATATGGTGGCATGCAGTAAATGGCTTAGAACACTGTCATCAGAGAGCAGCCTATTCAGAGGAAAGGATGTGAAAACAATACCAAATCCTATTAATACCGACCAATTTACTAAATTAGACCAACTGCAATGCCGCCGTGAGTTGGGACTGCCTGAGGATAAAAAACTGGTGCTATTTGGTGCGGCTAACCTGCTTGATGCACGTAAAGGGTTCAGATATCTTATAGAGGCTTTAAGCATTGTAAGAGAGAATTTTCCGGCATTGAGCCAAAGAATAGAACTGGTGGTTTTTGGTAAACTGGGTGAGAACATATCAAAACAGCTGCCTTTCAAAATACACAATATGAACTTCATAACCGACCACGACAGGCTTGTGAAGATTTATAATGCGACCGACTTGTTCCTGCTGCCATCATTACAAGACAACCTGCCCAACACGGTGATGGAGAGCATGGCGTGCCACACTCCGGTAGTAGGATTCAGAATTGGAGGTGTGCCTGAGATGGTGATTCATGAAAAAACCGGATTTCTGGCAGAGGCTAAAAACTCACTCAGCCTAGCTACAGGGCTATATCAAACTCTGTTTTTTAACGACCCTGCGGAGATGGGCAATAACGCACGCAATCGCGCAATGGAGCTATACTCCGAAAAAGTGGTGGCTGCACAGTATCAAGAGGTGTACGAAAAGGCACTCAGAAAAAAGAAATGAATAACGAACCAATAATATCGATAATCACCATAACATATAATGCGGGCGAAACTCTTGAGAGAACCATCAAAAGCATTATAAACCAGAGTTATGCCAATATCGAATATATTATTATTGATGGAAAATCGACAGATAATACTGTTGAAATAATAAAAAGCTATGCCGATAAT
>CAZWOA010000113.1:0-3528 GCA_964635545.1 uncultured Marinilabiliaceae bacterium | reverse complement strand
ATACCCATAGCATTGAAATTCACATACTTCTACATCAGAAATAAAAGATTCTAACCTCCCACCACAAATCAATGAAACTATCTGTTAGTTTTGCAATCAATTTTAATTAACATAGATGATATCAAATAAGAAACCGGTGCTGTGGAATAGTGCCTTTATTTTTACGTTTGCGGCCAACTTCCTGATGATGTTCGCCTTTTACCTGCTGATGCCTACCCTCCCCTTCTACCTCAATGGCAATTTTGCAGCCGATAAAAGTATGGTAGGACTGGTTATGTCGGTCTATATTGTGGCTGCACTTGCAATACGCCCCTTCTCGGCATATTTTATAGATACAATGAATCGCAAAAAGCTTTACATAGCAGCATATATAATATTCACACTTATGTTTGCCAGTTATGCGGTTACATCTACATTATTATTGTTCATTATATTTCGGATTATCCACGGTTTTGCATTTGGCATCACCACCACAACCGGAAATACGATAGCAATAGACGTATTGCCATCCGAACGAAGGGGTGAAGGTATCGGCTATTTCGGGTTATCATCCAATGTGGCTATGGCGATGGGGCCAACCGTAGGGTTAATGTTGATGAATATGATGGAGTTCAAATATATATTCTGGTGGGCTTTCGTAACAGGAATGATAGGATTGCTGATAACCATAATGATAAAAACCCAGCATAAACCTGTAATAGTACAGCAAGAACCAATATCATTGGATAGATTTATTCTGGTAAAAGCAATTCCATTAGGATTAAACCTACTAATGATATCGCTATCCTACGGATTGATAATATCGTTTGGTGCTGTTTTTGGCCACGAGATTAATATCGAGCGCACAGGTATGTTCTACACACTATTGGCAGCCGGAATAATAATATCCAGGTTTGCATCGGGCAAATATTTAAACAAAGGAATGTTTAAACCGTTGGGAATAACCAGTATAACCATACTTACTATAGCATATTTTATTCTATACCAAACCACAACAGCAACCGAATATTATATTATTGCAGTGGTACTCGGACTTGGGTTTGGTATCCTCACACCGTCGTTTCAGACTATGGTTATCAACATGGCACCACACAGCAAACGGGGAACCGCCAACAGCACATTCTTCACATCCTTCGACTTGGGTGTGGGAGGTGGTATGTATCTGGGAGGCCTCATATCACAACTATGGTCATTGAGCACCGCATTTATTATTGTGGCAATCATTAATCTTGCCGGTCTCATAGTGTTCATTACCAGCACTATGCCACACTACAAGAAAAGTGAAATAGTTAGTAATTAGTTTTTCTTCACCAACCACGATTGATATTAACCACAAAAAACACAAAAGGCACGAAAAAAATTTCGTGTGGTTTGTGTATTTCGTGGTGAAAAAGATTTCAATATTACTTATTAAAACAGTAACTACAAAACCAAATAAACTTAGTGAAAATCACCCTGCTTTATTCAAAAGTATAATTCATAAAAAAGTTAGTGCAATAACTCTTAATTGTTTATGTTTATACTTTAATGAAGTACCAACAAAAATAAAGTGAGAGCAGATTTCTCCATGGATATACACATTATATCATTCAACATCCCCTTTCCCGCCGATTATGGCGGAGTGATTGATGTGTTCTATAAATTAAAAGCCCTAAATGAAATAGGAGTAAATATCCATCTTCACTGTTTTAAATATGGCCGTAAAGAGAGCAATGAACTAAATAAATATTGCAAAAGTGTAACCTACTACTCCCGCAATATGAGTGTATCCAAATTCTTTAGTAAACGACCATTTATTGTACAGAGTCGTATCAATAAAAAACTGATTGACAATTTATTAAAGGATAAATATCCAATTTTAATTGAAGGCATACATTGCACAGGCATACTGTTAGAAAATAGATTATCCACCCGCAAAGCAATTGTTAGAACACATAATATTGAACATCAATACTATTGGGGCCTTTTTAAAACTGAAAACAACTTTTTCAAGAAATTATTTTTCTATTTCGAATCAAAAAAACTACAAAAGTTTGAACCTTTATTGGGTAAAGCATCTGCAATTGCAGCAATATCCAAAATAGATGAAGAGTACTTTACATGCATTAATGACAACACTGAATTATTAACCCCATTTCACTCTTTTAATACTTTAACTTCTTCTTTAGGTAATGGCAATTATATATTGATTCATGGTGACTTATCTGTTCCTGAGAATATAAACAGCATATTATGGATTATTGAAAATATAGCTTCCAATATTAATTTCAAATTTATAATTGCAGGAAGAAATCCCTCCTCAAAGGTTGTTAAAGCAGTTAAACAACTAGAGAATATTGAATTAATTGCCAATCCTGATTTCGAAGATATGGATAACCTTATTGCAAATGCACATATTTGCTTAATCCATTCATTTATGCCTCAAGGATTTAAGCTTAAGTTATTAAACTCAATCTTTAAGGGTAGATTTTGTATTTGTAATGGTGCAGTGGTAGAAAACACAGGCCTTGAGGAAACTTGTATAATTGCCAATAATGCAAATGAATTTATTGATAAAATAAATATCACTATTAATCAGGAATTTAATGAGGATAATTTAAATAAAAGATTTAATCTATTATTACCATTTTCCAACACCTTAAAAGCAGAAAAACTAGTAAAACTCATTAATAGTCTCTCAAAATAAAATATTTAGTTAAAAATATTCTTCACCCCAACTCCCATTTTTATATTACATGGCTTTGTGAAGTAGGGTTAACCTGCTATCTTAGCATCTGGTTTATTATCATTGATTAGCATGGCATTATTTGATATTGTAGCGGGGGTAATTCTCATTTTTGCGTTTATTAAAGGGCTTATAAGTGGCTTTATTAAAGAACTGGCATCGGTGGTGGCTATAATCGTGGGGCTATTGGGTGCGGTAATGCTCTATCCATCTGTGTCGCACTGGATTAGCTCTATGTTTGACTGCCGTTATCGCGATGTTATAGCTTTTATTGGTCTTTTTATTGCTATTGCATTGGCAATACACTTGCTGGCGCGCCTACTGCATAATGTGGTTGAAGGCTTGTCGCTCAGTATTGTGAATAGAATTGCAGGAGCACTATTTTCACTATTCAAATATGCTTTTCTAATAAGTATAATTGTCAATCTCTTCTCGTTTTTCGACAAGGAATCAATACTTATCGAACCTGATAAGCAGGATAGCTCAATGGTATATCCCATGGTTAAGTCATTGGCACCAATGGTTCTCGATGGACTTAATTTCGAATCGCCCATCAATATGAAGCTAGATGAGGAGAAAAGATACCTGGTTAATAGTAGCATTAATGGTTAATGTATTAGTTTAAATAAAGACAATATTATGGCTGATAAAGAGCAACAAAGCACGCCTCATGACACTAAACAGTTTCTACTCGACCAACGATATCTGGCCATGGCTCGTATATGGGCACAAAATTCATATTGCAAAAGGCGTCAGGTTGGTGCACTAATGGTTAAGGACAAAATGATTATCAGCGATGGTTA
>CAZWOA010000112.1:6413-8386 GCA_964635545.1 uncultured Marinilabiliaceae bacterium | reverse complement strand
AGAGCGTTACTTCTGAGATTTCTCGCGTTGCTCGAAATGACGGGGCGTAGCATCAGATATAGTACTCGGCCACATCGAATATGCCGGCTCTAATGGCGTATCTAATGGCCTCATGCACGTTGTTTATTTCCAATTTTCTGAAAATATTTTTTCGATGCGTGTTTACGGTGTGGAAACTCAAATTTTTATCGAAAGCTATCTCTTTTGTGGTTTTTCCTAGTGCAATCTCATGAAGAACCAGTTTTTCGGATGCGGTGAGTTCTATTATATTCTCATTCTTTTTGTCTTTCACTATTTGCTTTGCCCATTCACACACATGCACATCACCATTTAGCAAACTACCGAATGCCATCTCAATCTCTTGCTTCGAGTCGGTTTTCATCACCACACTCATGTATGGGTCGGATAGAAGTATGTTACTCACAAAATAAGGACTAAGTTCATCGGAGAAAAGCAGCCATCTCGACTGATCGTAGTATATAAGAGTATTAAGCAGTTGGTCGAGCGATTGAAAATCAAATAACGTATAATCAAGCACAACAACAGCATCAGGATGTGCAGTGAGGCTTTGCTGAAGTGCTGCCAATCCATCAACTTCAATAATAGTATCAACATTATATTTTTGAAGTAAAAATACAGTCCCCAAACGTGTAATAAATTGATTATCGGCTACGATACAAACTTTCATTACCATAGATTTTCGAAGGTTTTAGCTATGAATTTACAAATATACCACAAATGTGCTATTTCACAGTATGTGCAAAAAAAGTAATTTTGTATCAATAAAAAGAAAGAATCATGACAAAAATCGCAAAAAAACTGACGGACCTTGTGGGTCGCACGCCGCTACTAGAGCTTGGCGCATTTAGTGAAAAATACTCAAATGGTGCACGCATCATTGCAAAACTAGAATATTTCAATCCGCTTGGAAGTGTTAAAGACCGCATAGCACTTGCCATGGTTGAAGATGCCGAAAAGAAAGGCGTACTAAAGGCCGGTTCGGTAATTATTGAACCTACAAGCGGCAATACCGGCATTGGATTGGCGTTTGTTGCCGCCAGCAAAGGCTACCGCCTTATTCTCACCATGCCCGACACCATGAGCCTTGAGCGACGTAACCTTCTGAAAGCCCTTGGTGCTGAATTGGTACTTACCCCAGGAGCAGAAGGAATGAAGGGCGCAATAGCCAAAGCAGGCGAGCTTCAACAGCAAATTAACGGAGGCGTTATTCTACAGCAATTTGAAAATCAGGCAAATCCGGCAATTCACTATAGCACAACTGCCGAAGAGATATGGAGCGACACCGACGGCAAAGTAGATATTATTGTGTCGGGTGTAGGCACAGGCGGAACTGTTAGCGGTGTGGGTAAAAGACTTAAAGAGCTTAAACCATCAGTGAAAATTGTTGCTGTGGAGCCGGTTGACTCGCCAGTGCTATCGGGTGGCAAACCGGGACCACACAAAATACAAGGTATCGGAGCCGGTTTTATTCCAAACACCTACAATGGAGCAGTGGTTGACCAAATTGTTACCGTAAATAATGATGAAGCAATATTAACCAGCCGCCGTTTGGCACAAACCGAAGGTCTGCTTGTAGGTATATCGTCGGGCGCAGCAGTGCAGGCTGCAACCCAACTGGCTAAACTACCCGAAAACAAAGATAAAAACATAGTAGTTATACTTCCCGACACCGGCGAAAGATACCTATCTACAGTGCTATATGCTTTTGATGATTACCCACTGTAAGTAGAGTTGAAAATATAGGATGGTGTGTAAAAGTGATTTCATTGCGCTTTGCTGCACAATACACATAAACGGAACAAGTTCTGCAGGAAAAAAACATTTCTCGCAGAACTTGTTCTGTTTTTGATTGATTATGACGGATTGTACTGCCTCTGGGCAAAAGCACGAAGCACTCTACGTCGATGCACATGACGTACATATGAATTCCTTAACTATCTTAATGGTAAAAA
>CAZWOA010000112.1:0-6313 GCA_964635545.1 uncultured Marinilabiliaceae bacterium | reverse complement strand
TACGTCGATGCACATGACGTACATATGAATTCCTTAACTATCTTAATGGTAAAAACACCTCTTGCAATTGGCTATTAGCTATTGGCAATATTATAATTTAAAAATCTGTGATATAGCCATCAATAGCAAAAAATATCCTAAATTTGCATCATCATAAAACAAAGGAGATATCACATTGAAACTGATAGTAAAGACTATGCATGGCCTTGAGGATTTATTGGCCAAAGAGTTAACAGAACTAGGAGCAACCGAGATAAAAACCATGCGCCGCGGCGTGGCGTGTGAGGCAACGAAGGAGGTGATGTACAAAATCAATCTCTGGAGTCGCACAGCATTAAGGGTTATGATGCCTATCGCAACATTCACTGTGAAAAACGAGGATGATCTTTACGAACAGACACGCAAAATAGAGTGGCATAAAATTATCAGCAATAACAAAACCTTTGCAATAGACCATGTGGTGTTCTCCAACCTATTTAAGCACTCTGGCTATCTGGCGCTTAAGACCAAAGATGCCATCGTTGACCAGATACGCAGTGTAACCGGCGAGCGTCCATACATCAATCCACAACACCCCAATATACTTGTTAACCTGCACGTTGCCAATGATACTGTAACGCTATCCGTCGATTCGTCGGGCGAGCCGCTGAACAGGCGTGGTTACCGTATTGGTGTGCACCCATCACCAATTAACGAGGTGCTTGCAGCAGGAATGCTTATGCTTGCAGGCTGGAACCCTAAAATAACGCTTATCGACCCCATGTGTGGTAGTGGAACCATTGTGCTCGAGGCTGCCATGATGGCTAAAAACATGGCTCCAGGCTTGCACCGTAAAACATTCAGTTTTATGCATTGGCAGGATTATGATGCCGAATTGTGGACCAAACTGAAAGAGGATGCCAAAGCAGCCATCGTGTCGCCTCGCGTAAATATTCTCGGTAGCGATATTGATATGAGAGCTGTGGATGTGGCCAAACACTCATCGCTGGAATTTGGGCTCAACCGTGAAATCAGGATTCAGAAAAATGCGTTTAAAGACCAGATGCCACTAACAAAATCAGGCATGTTGGTGTTTAACCCACCCTATGGCGAGAGATTGAAGAAAGAGGATATATTCAGCTTCTATAAAGAGATTGCCTATCATCTCAAAAAGAATTTCCCGGGTTATGAGGCATGGATAATAAGTTCGAATATTACTGCCATGCGCATGATGGGAATGAGGTCGGCCGAGAAGCACATGCTATATAACGGATCTCTGGAGTGTACATTTAACAAGTATGTAATTGGAGATCAGAAATAATCTAAAAAAAAGACACAAACTAAACAGGCTCAACAAAAGTACAGCCTGTTTTTTTTATTGATAACATGTGATATATTAGCCAACAGAACAAACATTATATTTCAGAAGAAAAATGAACAAGATAACATCTCTATTCAACATACAATATCCTATCATTCAGGGAGGAATGGTGTGGTGCAGCGGTTGGAGGCTGGCTTCGGCAGTGAGTAATCATGGCGGATTGGGAATACTTGGTGCAGGAAGTATGTATCCAGAAGTGCTTCGCGACCATATACGCAAAATGAAACAGGCCACACATAAGCCGTGGGGTGTGAATGTACCGCTTCTATATCCCGATATCGATGAACTGATAACCATCATCGAAGAGGAAGAGGTGAAAATAGTGTTCACATCGGCTGGCAATCCTGCTAAATATACAGCACGGCTAAAGGCAAAGGGCATGACGGTTGTGCATGTGATTGCCAGCACCAAATTCGCACTTAAATGTGAAGAGGCGGGCGTGGATGCCATTGTTGCCGAAGGATTTGAGGCCGGTGGTCATAATAGCCGCGATGAGACCACTTCGCTGGTGCTTATACCACAAATTCGCAGAATAACCTCTCTCCCGTTGATTGCCGCAGGGGGAATTGCAACCGGGGATGCCATGGCTGCCGCTATGATGCTTGGTGCCGACGGTGTGCAGATTGGATCTCTATTTGCCGCTGCTGTAGAATCGAGTGCCCACGATGAATTTAAAAAACGTATATTAGCTACCAACGAAGGCGATACAATGTGCGTGCTTAAACAGCTGGCTCCGGTGCGATTGATTAAAAACGAGTTCTTTAACCTCGTTCAGCAAGCCGAACATAGGGGCGCATCTACTGAAGAGTTGAAGGAGCTGCTGGGCAGAGGACGAGCCAAACAGGGTATTTTTGAAGGTAATATGGTTGATGGCGAGCTCGAGATTGGGCAATGCGCTACCCTAATCAATAAAATAGATACCGTAGAAGATATAATGACAAGGATATTGACTGAGTACAGGGAGTCGCTGGCGGAAATCAGCAATAACAAAAAATATTTATTCTGATGATAAAAATTGAGAGACATACCCTCGATAACGGATTGACCGTAATAGCACATGTGGATAAATCGACGCCCATGGCTGCACTAAATATACTCTACAAAGTGGGTGCACGCAATGAAGACCCGCAACGTACAGGTTTTGCGCATCTTTTTGAGCACCTTATGTTTGGAGGTTCGAAAAATATACCGTCATACGATAATCCACTTCAAAAAGTGGGTGGCGACAATAATGCATTCACCAACAATGATTTAACTAATTATTATCTAACTCTTCCTGCAGAAAATATTGAGACCGGTTTCTGGCTCGAATCAGACCGGATGCTCGAACTTGCCTTCTCTCCCGAAAGTCTGGAGGTGCAGCGTAAAGTGGTTATTGAGGAGTTCAAACAGCGATATCTCAATCAGCCCTATGGCGATATACCTTTGCTTGCCCGCCCGCTGGCCTATAAGGTGCATCCCTATCAGTGGCCCACCATTGGCAAGGATATCTCGCATATTAAAGATGCTAATCTTCAGGAAGTTAAAGATTTTTTCTACAGTCACTATGCTCCCAATAATGCAATAGTAACCGTGGCAGGAAATATTGACCCTCAGCACATCTTCAAGCTTGCCGAAAAATGGTTTGGTCCCATACCCCGTCGCAACATCAGCAATGCGATAGTACCGATGGAGCCAATACAAACCGAGAGGCGCGAACTTAGTGTAACCCGCAAAGTACCTGCCAGTTATATCCATATGATGTTTCATATGCAAGGTCGTCATCAGCCAGGCTATCAGGCCGCCGATTTACTGTCGGATATCCTTTCCAATGGGCAGTCATCACGCCTGGTACAGTCACTCATGAAGGAAAAACAGCTCTTTAGCGAGGTAAATGCCTACATTTCAGGCGATAACGACCCGGGATTATTCACAATTACAGGTTCTTTGCTTCCTGAGGTAACTATGGCGCAGGCCGAAAAAGCGATATGGGAAGAGATTGACAAAACAAAACATACATCCATCGAGAACTACGAGTTGCAGAAGGTGAAGAATAGAATTGAATCGGTAATGGTGTTTTCAGAGATCAACTTCTTGAATAAAGCCATGAATATGGCTCAGTATGAGATGCTTGGCAATGCAGAAAACATAAACAAAGAGGCCGATATTTATAGAGCAATCACTGCGGATGATATACGCCAGGAGGCCAATCAGATACTTACCGACGAGAACTGCTCCATACTTTACTACAATGCAGAAAAAAAGGCATAAATGAAAGATTTACAACGAAATATACAACCGCCGGTATTCAACATATCGATACCCGAAAAGCAGGAACCTGAAACTATCGTGCTTAGTAACGGCCTTAACCTCCATCTTCTTGAAGGAGGCTCGCAAGAGGTGGCAAAAATCGATTTTATATTCCCGGCCGGTTCGGTGCAGGCAGCCAAGTCACTGGTGGCATCAACTACCAACACACTGCTTGCCGAAGGTACCCGCACCATGACATCGGCACAAGTATCCGAAAAACTCGATTATTATGGCGCCTACCTGTGGCAATACACCAATTATCACTATTCGGTATTTACTTTTTTCTGCTTGTCGCGCCACTTGCCCGAACTACTGCCGTTGATAGAGGAGATTATTAAAGAGCCGGTATTTCCACAGGAGGAGATAGATATTTACCTCAATCGCCGCCGTCAGGAGTTTATGGTTGATTTGCAGAAGGTTAAAATACTTTCGGCACGTAAATTCAACAAAACCATATTTGGCGAAGGTCATCCATACAGTAACATTCTGAAGATGAAGCATTTCGACAACATTACACGTGATGACATAGTTGATTTTCATCGACGCACCTACTCCCCCACCAATACCCATATCGTTGCGGCTGGGCTACCGGGCAAGGATTTTACTGCTATGATGGAGCGTCACTTCGGATGTAACTGGAAATCGGCAGCAGCCATAGACGATACGCTTACCGTAGATTACAAACCCGGTAATAAGGTGGTGATAGACAGTTACGACTGGGCGATACAGTCATCGATAAGAATTGGCAGGCCACTATTTAACCGCTCACATCCCGATTTTATACCTGCATCGATACTTAATGCTATTTTGGGTGGTTATTTTGGGTCGAGGTTGATGACCAACATACGCGAGGAGAAAGGGCTTACCTACGGCATCGGATCGTCGGTTATGCCAATGAAGCATGGCGGATATTGGATGGTATCGTCGGAAGTAGAGGCCGCCAATCGCGACCTTGCAGTGAAGGAGATATTCAACGAAATGGCACGCCTGCGCAATGAGCCGGTGAGTATTGATGAGTTGGAAACAGTACGCAACTACATAACCGGTGAGATGATACGCTCATTCGACGGTCCATTAGCTACCTCCGACCAGTTCAGGGGTCAGTTAGTCTCAGGATTAACCATGGATTATTTCAGCCGTTACTCACAGACCTTAAACACCATAACCCCGGATGAGTTGCAGCAAATTGCACGCAAATATCTTGTTGAAGAAGAGTTTGTAACCATTATTGCCGGCAAATAAACGGGCAAATGAGCATTAAATATCATTTAAAACAGCTAAATAACGTGCAGTATTAGTGATAATGTAAATAATTTACAGAGTAACAGGTGGTTTGTTTGATTTTTTATATTAAATTTACTTAGATAGATAAGTATTATTTTATGGTTCAGCAGTCGGAACAATCGGAAGATTTATACATAAAGCAACAGCTTGAAGCATTGATAAATGCCTGCCCCAAGTGCCAAAGCGAAGAGAACACCAAGATGATATATAAGGCGTTCGACATTGCTAATGAGGCACATCAGGGAATGAGGCGCCGTTCGGGTGAGCCCTACATTTATCATCCGCTGGCAGTTGCCCGCATCTGTGTGGAGGAGATAGGACTCACCACCAAAGGTGCGGTGGCTGCTCTATTGCATGATGTTGTGGAAGATACCGACCTTACCATTGATGATATAAAAACCATGTTTGGAGAGAAGATAGCCACTATCGTTGACGGACTTACCAAACTTGAGGGTGCATTTGAGCAGAGTGGGTCGCAGCAGGCCGAAAACTTCCGTAAACTGCTGCTCACCATGATTGATGATGTGCGGGTGATACTCATCAAACTTGCCGACAGGCTGCATAACATGCGTACACTCGACTCCATGCCCGAACATAAAAGATATAAAATAGCCGGAGAAACACTTTATATCTATGCTCCACTGGCTCACCGACTGGGCTTAAACGCAATAAAAACCGAACTCGAGGATCTGAGTTTAAAATATGAACATCCGGATATCTATAACGATATTTACACCAGGGTAAAAGAGAATGAGGAGACCTACGAGAAGATAATATCCAGGGTAGCCTTGCCCATCGATGAGCAACTACGAAAAGCAGGATATCAATTCGACATTAAAGCACGTCCTAAATCTATCTATTCGATATGGAGTAAGATGCAGAAAAAAAATGTGCCTTTTGAAGAGATATACGACCTTCTTGCAATGCGCATTGTATTCAGGCCAATACCAGATATACCCGAAAAGGCACAATGCTGGACTATCTACTCCATAGTTACCGATATATATAAACCAAAGCCCGACCGACTTCGCGACTGGGTAAGCACCCCTAAAGCCAACGGTTACGAAGCTTTACACACCACGGTAATGGGGCCTGAAGGGAAATGGGTGGAGGTACAGATACGCTCCGAAAGAATGGACGATATTGCCGAGCGGGGATTTGCAGCACATTGGAAATATAAAGCCCAAAATGATAATAAAGAGTCGGAGCTTCACAACTGGCTCAACAGAATCAGGGAAACATTAAGCAATACCGACTCCAACTCGCTGGAGTTTCTTGATGATTTCAAACTCAACCTCTTCTCGGCTGAAATAATGGTATTTACGCCACAGGGCGATGTGCGCATCATGCCCAATGGCTCTACGGCGCTCGACTTTGCCT
>CAZWOA010000111.1:0-8389 GCA_964635545.1 uncultured Marinilabiliaceae bacterium | reverse complement strand
TTATGGCTAAAGAAACATTTCAAAGGACGAAGCCTCACGTTAATATCGGTACCATTGGTCACGTTGACCACGGTAAGACTACTCTTACTGCTGCAATTACCACTGTATTGGGTAAAAGAGGTCTATCCGAGGTAAAAGGTTATGATGCAATCGACAACGCTCCAGAAGAGAAAGAGCGTGGTATTACTATTAATACTTCACACGTTGAGTATCAAACTGAAAACCGTCACTATGCACACGTTGACTGTCCAGGTCACGCCGACTACGTTAAAAACATGGTAACTGGTGCTGCCCAGATGGACGGTGCTATCCTTGTGTGTGCTGCTACTGATGGTCCTATGCCACAAACACGCGAGCACATCCTGCTTGCACGTCAGGTAAACGTTCCCCGTATCGTTGTATTCCTGAACAAAGTTGACATGGTTGACGATGCTGAGCTTTTAGAGCTTGTTGAAATGGAAGTTCGCGATCTTCTTAGCTTCTATGATTTTGATGGCGACAACTCTCCTGTAATTGCTGGTTCTGCACTTGGTGCACTTAACGGCGAAGAGCAGTGGGAAGATAAAGTAATGGAGCTTATGGCTGCTGTTGACGAATGGATTGAACTTCCTCCACGTGCAGTTGATAAACCATTCCTTATGCCTGTAGAGGACGTATTCACCATCACTGGTCGTGGTACTGTTGCTACTGGTCGTATCGAAACCGGTATTATCCACACTGGCGACGAGATGCAGCTTATCGGTCTTGGTGCCGAAGGTCGCAAAACTGTATGTACAGGTGTTGAGATGTTCCGTAAAATTCTTGACGAAGGTCAAGCTGGTGATAACGTTGGTCTGCTTCTTCGCGGTATCGACAAAGCTGATGTTAAACGTGGTATGGTTCTTGCCAAACCAGGTTCTATCAAGCCTCACACCAAATTCAAAGCTGAGATCTATGTGTTGAAAAAAGAAGAAGGTGGTCGTCACACTCCTTTCCACAACAAATACCGTCCTCAGTTCTACCTACGTACACTTGATATCACAGGTGAAATTACTCTTCCAGAAGGAACAGAGATGGTAATGCCTGGTGATAACGTGAGCATCACTGTAGATCTTATCTACCCTGTAGCTCTTAACCAAGGTCTTCGTTTCGCTATCCGTGAGGGTGGTAGAACAGTAGGTGCTGGTCAGGTTACTGAAATTCTTGGATAATAATCCAACAAAAATATAATCCGGAAGATAACCTCTTCCGGGTTTATTTACGGGTGTAGCTCAGTTGGTAGAGCATCGGTCTCCAAAACCGAGTGTCGTGCGTTCGAGTCGTACCTCCCGTGCAATAGAAACTTAATGTAAACAGGGTACTTTTAGTAGTAATACCTATGGAGAAAATTAAAACTTATTTTAAAGAGGTCTATAACGAATTGATGAACAAAACATCATGGCCTACTTGGAAAGAACTCACCAATAGCGCCATTGTTGTTATGGTGGCATCGCTTATTATTGCAGGTGTGGTTTTTGTTATGGATTTTGCTTTTGATAACTTGATGGACCTTATCTACAAAGGTCTGTATTAATATTTTAGTCTATAATGGCCGAGATCGAAAAGAAATGGTATGTACTCCGTGCCATTGGGGGTAAAGAGAAGAAGGTAAAAGAGCTGATAGAGAGTGAAATATCTCATCAGAATCTGAGCGCATATGTTGGTCAGGTACTTATTCCATTGGAAAAAGTATATCAGATCAGAAATGGCAAGAAGGTGAGCAAAGACCGTAACCTCTACCCGGGCTATGTTTTTGTTGAAGCAGCCCTTATAGGAGAGGTTGCTCACGTTTTGAGAGGAATAACCAACGTAATTGGCTTTCTGGGTGATAACGACCCTGTGCCTATGCGCCTGTCCGAAGTGAACCGCATGATTGGTAAAGTTGATGAACTTCAGGATAGCGAAGAGGAGATAACAATACCATATTGCGTAAATGAGACGGTGAAGGTTACCGACGGGCCGTTTAACGGCTTTAGCGGTATCATTGAAGAGGTTAATGATGAGAAGAAGAAACTCAAAGTTATGGTTAAAATCTTCGGCCGTAAAACTCCTCTTGAACTAAGTTTTTTTCAGGTAGAAAAGGAATAGATTGTTTGTTGAGTATTAATAGCTTCCTGACATCCTTTGCGGTGTCCATACCAACAAAATAGTTTATGATTTATCTATATTAATAATTGTTTAATTCGAATTGCTACAATGGCTAAAGAAGTAGAAACCTTTATCAAACTTCAGGTTAAAGGTGCCGCCGCAAATCCATCACCACCAATTGGACCTGCTTTAGGTGCCAAAGGTGTGAACATTATGGAGTTCTGTAAGCAGTTCAATGCCAGGACACAGGACAATGCCGGTAAGGTACTACCTGTGGTTATCACTGTGTATAAGGATAAGTCTTTTGATTTTATTATCAAGACTCCTCCTGCCGCTGTTCAAGTACTTGAAGCAGCTAAGGCAAAAACCGGTTCTGCCGAGCCTAACCGTAAGAAGGTTGGTTCTATCAGCTGGAATCAGGTTGAAGATATTGCCAAGGACAAGATGACTGACATGAACTGTTTTACTATTGAATCTGCAATGAGGATGATTGCTGGTACTGCCAGAAGTGTGGGAGTTTCCGTTACAGGAGAGTTCCCAGGTAATAACTAATTAATACCTTTTTGCAACAATGACAAAACTAACAAAGAATAAGAAGTTAGCTTTAGCGAAAATAGAAGAAGGCAAATTGTATGCTATTGAAGAGGCTACAAAGCTGGTTAAGGAGATTACCACAACCAAATTTGATGCATCTGTAGATATCGACATTCGTCTTGGTGTAGATCCACGTAAAGCCAATCAAATGGTGCGCGGGGTTGTCACCCTTCCACATGGTACCGGTAAGGTAACTCGTGTGTTGGTTCTATGTACACCTGATAAGGAGGAAGAGGCTAAAGCTGCCGGAGCAGATTATGTTGGTCTTGATGATTATATCGAGAAAATCAAAGGTGGTTGGACCGATGTTGATGTGATTATTACTATGCCAAGTATTATGGCTAAAGTAGGTGCTCTTGGACGTATATTAGGCCCACGGGGCTTGATGCCAAACCCCAAGAGTGGTACTGTAACCATGGAGATTGGAAAAGCTGTAACCGAAGTTAAAGCGGGTAAAATCGACTTTAAAGTGGATCGTTACGGTATTGTTCACTCAACAGTAGGAAAAGTATCTTTCGATAACGATAAAATCATGGACAACATTAAGGAGTTTATGGACGTTATCATCAAGTTGAAGCCATCTTCAGCTAAAGGTACGTATGTAAAGAGTGTTTATGTTTCCAGTACCATGAGTCCGGGTATTCGTGTTGAGCCCAAATCAGTTGGGGCTTAATTAATTGTTTAACTAAAGAATTCCAGGAACATGAGAAAAGAAGATAAATCAACTTTACTACAGGAACTAGTAGGAACCATCCAAGAGTATCAGCACTTTTATGTGGTAGATACCGACGGTATGAATGCGGGCGCAACAAGCGACCTGCGTCGCACATGCTTCAAAGAAAATGTGAAAATGGTAGTTGTTAAAAACACCATCTTTACTAAAGCTCTTGAAGAGTGTGAGCTAAATAACGAAGACTTAAAAGGAATCCTTAAAGGTACTTCGGCTGTTATGTTTTCAAACACAGGCAACTCGCCTGCACGTCTTATCAAAGAGTTTTCGCGTACTACCAAAAAACCCGTTCTTAAGGGTGCATATGTTGAGGAGTCAGTATATGTAGGTGCCGACCAACTTGAGACACTTGTAAACATCAAGAGCAAGGAAGAACTTATCGGAGACGTTATCGGTCTTCTACAATCGCCTGTTAAAAATGTACTTTCTGCACTTCAGTCGGGTGGTACTACCATACATGGCATCTTAAAAACTTTAGGTGATAAATAATTTTTTTGACGTAAAACACATTAATTTTAAATAAAATGGCAGATATTAAGAAGCTTGCAGAAGACCTAGTTAATCTAACTGTAAAAGAAGTTAACGAACTTGCTACTATTCTTAAAGACGAGTATGGCATTGAGCCGGCTGCTGCTGCAGTAGCTGTTGCTGCTCCTGCTGCTGGCGGTGCTGAGGCTGCTGCTGAGCAAACTGAGTTCGATGTTATCCTTAAGAGTGCAGGTGGTTCAAAACTTGCTATTGTGAAGCTTGTTAAGGAAATGACTGGTATTGGTCTTAAAGAGGCTAAAGAACTAGTTGACAAAGCCCCAACAGCTATTAAAGAGAAAGTTTCTAAGGAAGAAGCTACCGCACTAAAAGCTCAACTAGAAGAAGCTGGAGCGGAAGTTGAACTTAAGTAATTACGATACTTACATTCCGTTTATCGGATCCGGTTTAGAATCCCACGTCATCGTGGGCTTCTAAACCTTTTCGTGTTTTTGTTATTAGGTTCAATTAATTTGTTGATAGATGACTCCAAATACTGCCGAAAGAATTAGTTTTTCATCCACAAAAAGTCAGCTGGAATACCCTGATTTTCTGGAGGTTCAATTAAAATCTTTCCGTGAATTTTTTCAGTTGGGCACTACGCCCGAACAACGGAAAAGTGAGGGATTAAATCAAGTTTTTGTTGAAAACTTCCCCATTACTGATACCCGAAATAATTTTGTACTGGAATTCCTGGATTTCAGCATCGATCCGGCCCGTTATACCATTGAGGAGTGCATCGAGCGCGGATTGACCTACAGTGTGCCGCTAAAAGCAAAACTTAAGCTCTATTGTACCGATCCGGAGCATGAGGATTTCGACACTGTTGTTCAGGAGGTGTATCTTGGTACAATACCATATATGACCGACAAAGGAAGTTTTATCATCAACGGCGCCGAGCGTGTGGTTGTGTCGCAGCTGCATAGATCGCCTGGTGTATTCTTCGGTCAGAGCATTCATGCCAATGGAACCAAACTCTATTCGGCAAGGATTATACCATTCAAAGGATCATGGATTGAATTCGCTACCGATATCAACAATGTGATGTTCGCATATATCGACCGTAAGAAAAAACTTCCGGTTACCACAATGTTGAGAGCTATCGGTTTTGAATCAGATAAAGATATTTTAGAGATTTTCGACCTCGCCGATGAGATAAAGGTGAATAAAACTAACCTGAAAAAGGTGGTTGGTCGTAAATTGGCTGCCCGTGTGCTAAAAACATGGATCGAGGACTTTGTTGATGAGGATACCGGTGAGGTTGTGTCGATAGAGAGAAATGAAGTTATCATTGATCGTGAAACATTCCTCGAGGATTCACATGTTGACGAGATTATAGACTCGGGTGCTAAAACCATACTTCTACATAAAGAGAATCAAAATCAGGCAGACTTTGCCATTATCTATAATACGCTTCAGAAAGACCCGTGTAACTCGGAAAAGGAGGCGGTAGTTCATATTTACAGGCAACTGAGGAATGCGGAGCCACCAGATGAGGCTACTGCACGCGATGTTATCGACAAGCTTTTCTTCTCGGATAAGAGATACGACCTCGGTGATGTAGGCCGTTACCGTCTTAACCAGAAGTTGGGTCTTGATACCAGTTCGGATATTAAGGTGCTTACCAAAGAGGATATGATTGCCATCATTAAGTACCTTATCCAGCTTATCAACTCTAAAGCTGATGTGGATGATATTGACCACCTTAGCAACCGTCGTGTGCGCACTGTTGGCGAGCAACTTGCAAGCCAGTTCAGCGTGGGCTTGGCCCGTATGGCACGCACAATACGCGAGCGTATGAATGTTAGGGATAATGAGGTGTTTACACCCATCGACCTTATTAACAGCAAAACGCTTTCATCTGTTATTAATAGTTTCTTTGGTACAAATGCGCTGTCGCAGTTTATGGATCAGACCAACCCATTGGCCGAGGTAACCCATAAACGCCGTATGTCGGCACTCGGCCCGGGCGGTCTCTCAAGAGAGCGTGCAGGTTTCGAGGTTCGCGACGTTCACTATACTCACTATGGCCGTCTGTGTCCTATCGAGACTCCGGAGGGACCAAATATCGGTCTTATATCGTCGCTTACTGTTTATGCTAAAATAAACAGTCTGGGCTTTATCGAGACTCCATACCGTAAGGTAACCGACAGTAAGGTTGACCTTAGCGCCGAAGGCGTTACATATCTTGCTGCCGAAGATGAGGAACATGTAATTATAGGACAGGCAAATGCTCCGCTGCATGACGACGGTCGTTTTGTGAATCCTAAAGTTAAAGCTCGTCAGGATGGTGACTTTCCTCTTGTTGATAATGAGGAGGTTAACCTTATGGACGTTGCTCCTAACCAGATTGCATCTGTTGCTTCGTCACTTATTCCGTTCCTTGAGCACGATGATGCCAACCGTGCACTGATGGGATCTAACATGATGCGCCAGGCGGTGCCTCTGTTGCGTCCTGAAGCGCCTATCGTTGGTACAGGACTTGAGGGAGCTGTTATCCGCGACTCGCGTACACACATCGTTGCCGAAGGTGAAGGTGTGGTTGAGTATGTGGATGCTGATGAAATCGTGATTAGGTATGACATGACTGACGATGAGAAATTCGTTAGCTTCGATACCGAAACCAAACGATATAAACTGTCTAAGTTCCTTAAAACTAACCAGAGTACCTGTATCGACCTTAAGCCTAACGTGAAGTTGGGACAAAGGGTAGTGCCGGGCCAGATATTGACCGAAGGCTACTCAACCGATAATGGTGAGCTTGCTCTTGGACGTAATCTTAAAGTGGCGTTCATGCCTTGGAAAGGTTATAACTTCGAGGATGCCATCGTGATATCTGAAAGGGTTGTGCGCGAGGATATATTTACCTCAGTACACGTTGACGAATATTCTCTTGAGGTGCGCGACACCAAGAGGGGAATGGAGGAGCTTACCGCCGATATTCCAAACGTGAGCGAAGAGGCAACTAAAGACCTTGACGAGAACGGACTTATACGTATAGGTGCGCATGTGAAGCCCGGTGATATTCTTATTGGTAAGATTACACCTAAGGGCGAGAGCGATCCAACACCAGAGGAGAAACTGCTTCGTGCAATCTTCGGAGAGAAAGCAGGCGACGTGAAAGATGCATCGCTAAAAGCTTCTCCATCGTTGAGCGGCGTTGTTATCGACAAAAAACTGTTCTCTAAAATCGTTAAAGACCGCAAATCGCGTTCTAATGATAAGAGCCTGATTGCCAAGATTGATGAGGAGTTTGAGCGTAAAGTGCATGAACTTAAAGGACGCTTGCTCGACAAGTTGTTCAGCCTTATCAACGGTAAATCGTCGCAAGGAGTTAAGGATTATTATGGTGTAGATGTGGTTGCCAAAGGCACCAAGTTTACCCAGAAGATACTTAACGACATTGATTATCATAATGTTAATCCATCCAAATGGACTACCGATAAGGATAAGAATGATCTGATTCACGACGTGATTCATAACTTCCGAATGAAATATAAGGATTATGAAGCGGTTGAGAAACGTCAGAAATACAATGTAACCATAGGTGATGAACTACCTGCAGGTATCGTTCAGCTTGCAAAAGTATATATTGCCAAAAAACGTAAGATTACAGTAGGTGATAAGATGGCCGGACGACATGGTAACAAAGGTATCGTATCTAAGATTGTGCGTGATGAAGATATGCCATTCCTGGAAGATGGTACTCCGGTTGACATTGTTCTTAACCCACTGGGTGTGCCTTCGCGTATGAACCTTGGACAGATTTACGAAACTGTTCTTGGATGGGCAGGTCGTGTTCTTGGATTGAAGTTTGCATCGCCGGTATTTGACGGTGCTTCAGCCGAAGATCTTGAGCACTACTCAACAAAAGCAGGTATCCCAAGCTTAGGACGTACATACCTTTATGATGGCGGTACAGGTGAGAAATTCCACCAGCCTGCCACAGTAGGTGTTGTGTATATGCTTAAACTTGGCCACATGGTTGAAGATAAGATGCACGCCCGTTCGATAGGTCCATACTCGCTTATTACCCAGCAGCCGCTTGGTGGTAAGGCACAGTTTGGTGGTCAGCGATTCGGAGAGATGGAGGTGTGGGCACTCGAGGCCTTCGGTGCTGCCAATATCCTTCAGGAAATTCTTACCGTGAAATCGGATGATGTGATGGGACGTGCCAAAGCTTATGAGGCCATTGTGAAAGGAGATCTTCTGCCACAACCAGGAATCCCCGAGTCATTGAATGTGTTGCTTCATGAGATGAGGGGACTTGGACTCAGCGTGACGCTTGATTAAACTAATATGGGGTTGTCCCCAAAGGTACTGAGGTTCGGTTTAGAATATCAGTATAACTTTAGGGACACCCTCTTTGCTTGGTTTTTAAATATAATTATACTCTACTCAATATGGCATTCAGAAGAGATCAGAAAAACAAGA
>CAZWOA010000110.1:2475-8647 GCA_964635545.1 uncultured Marinilabiliaceae bacterium | reverse complement strand
GCGGCTCTCGATATTTTAGGCACCCATTACCGTTTTTCCACTTCTTTCTATTATGATGAAGTGCGTGATAGAGTGATAGTTAAGGGTGGCGGCGACCCGTCATTGTGCTCTTCCCATTTTTCTAATAATGATATTGACCATATAGCTTCAAAACTTGCCGGGCTGCTTAAGGATAATAAAATCAATAAGTTAACAGGTGGCGTAGTTGCCGATATCTCTTTCTTTGGTGATGTGAGGCAGCCTTCGTTACGTGTGTGGGAGGATATGGGCAACTATTTTGGTGCACTCCCGTCGTCATTAACTTTTTCTGATAATATTTTCAGACTTTATCTTAAATCACCTCAAAAAATAGGCGAACTGTGCACTGTGGTAGGTGTGGAGCCAGAGATTGGCTTCAAGCCCAAATCCTATGTTCTTTCGCGTGCCGAAGCTGGCGATAGTGCTTATATTTATGGTGTTGCAGGTTGCAATAGCTGGTATGTTAGTGGAGGTATTCCTGCCGGAAGGAGCCGTTTTGTTGTAAGAGGTGCTATGCCTCAGCCTCATCTTGTTTTTATTAATGCTATTTTTGATAAACTTGGAAGAAATGGCGTAAGTGTCATTGAATCAGATGTTAAGACTATTGATGTTGCTGGTGATAGCAAACTCTTATTCTCCATCGAATCGCCCGAATTATGGGAGTTGTGCAAGGTGGTGAATAAAAACAGCAATAATCTTTATGCCGACCATCTGTTTCTGGCCATTGGCAGGCAGGCAGGCAGAACCGATTGGGACTCATCAGCAAAAGCAGTTCAGAATTATATTGCCGACTCGCTGAATATCACCTCTTTCCCGCTTTATGATGGCTCCGGATTATCACCTTTTAATGCCTTCTCGGCTGGTGATGCAGCTAAATTGCTAGTGGAGATGGCCGGTAAATCTACATTTGCACATTTCTACGGCTCACTGCCCACCAGTGGCATTGATGGCACTATACGTAATATGTGGCGCAGTAAGGATTTGGTTGGCCGGATAAAGGCTAAAAGTGGCTCAATGAACGGTGTGTATGGCTATGCAGGATATATCAACCGCAAGGATGGTCGCAGATTGGCATTTTGCATCATTGTTAATCATCACTCAGAAAGAGCAGTTGAGGTGAGGCGTAAAATAGAGGAGTGGGTAGCACCGTTTGTTGGTGCTACCCGTTAATGTTATTGATAATCAGTGTTTTTGGCGTTTTATTCTGTGGTACCTTTTTATCTCTTTATTTACTTTTTGATATATGGTCCAGCCTGCCAAGGCAAGGAAAAAACCGAGTATTAGCACAGCCATTCCTGTGTTGAGGTTGTCGCCCTTGGCACGACTCCACATCTCCAGCACTTCGTCGTTTTTATCGAGGAAATCATGAATAAGAACGCATCTTTCAATAACCGACTCATCAGGATAGCGAATTGGGTTGATAAAAACTGAATCGTATTCATTTCCAAATAGATATGAAAGATTTACAGGCTCGGTGAATGTGCTGTCAATCATCTCATCAAGTATTTCGGGGGTTGCCACGGCGCTTGAGTAGCCCGACACATCCATGTTGAGAAGTGCAATCTCCGGTTGACAGATATAGTTAAGAAAGTAGGTGGCTGCCTTTACGTTACGTGCATATTTGGGTATTACCCATCCGTCGAACCAAATGTTACTGCCCTCTTTAGGAACTTCAAATTCAAGGTTAACACCCACTTGTTCAGCCTCTTCGATAGACCACACTGCATCGCCGCTCCATGCGTAACTAAGCCACAGTTTGCCTTTTGTCATCATCTCCTTGCCAAAATCGGCTTCCCAGCCTGCCAGATTGGGCTTCAGCTCTTTCAGTTTCTCTTCGGCAATACGTATGTCGTCATCGGTATGGCGGTTGGCTATTACGTAGAGGCTGTCATTATTTTGGGCTTTATCGTGAAGGGCATAGATAATTGCCATATTATAGGCATCCCAGTAGCTGTCCTTCATCAATATTTTACCTTTGTTTTTTTCGTCCCACATACAGTTCCAGCTACTCACTTCCTCATTGCTGATATGCTCCGGATTGTATAAAATGCCCGAAATTCCCCACATGTATGGCACTATATATTTGTTGGCGTCATATTGCGAAGTGCTGAAATAATCTACCTGTTTCTGAATAAAGGGCGATATGTTATCGAGGAAATAGTTGGCCGAGTCGATATCCGAAGAGATAGGCAACAGCAGGTCGCGTTTAAGCATTCGCTCAATCACAGCCTGAGTGGGGCATGCAAGGTCGAAATCCTCCTGGCCGAGCACTATCTTGGTGTACATCACCTCGTTCATGTCGAACACCTGATATACGATTCTTAAATCTTCGCCGGTCTGTTCTTTATACCATATCGGAAAATCGATAAGCAGCTGTTCGTCAATGTAATCCGACCAGTTATATATCTTTAAAACCTTACTTCTCGCTTGGTCCGATTGGCAAGAGGTGAGTAGTGAAGTTGATAAGATGGTGTAAATCAGTATGTAAAGTAATTTTTTCATCTTGAATTATGTTTTTGTGCCGCCCTGCGATTAACGATTAACAGAAGTGTCAGCACTACTACAAATATTATTGCTGACAGAGGCCTCAGTTCGGGGGTCAATCCGCCGCGGCGTGCATCGGCATAAATATATGTTGATAGGGTTTCAAGGCCTTGATTACCAATGGTGAACAGTGTTACCACAAAATCATCGATTGATAGCGTGAATGATAGTAGAAAACCACTTATCATGCCCGGTTTCAATTCGGGTAATAGTACTTTACGCATTGCCTGCCAGGGAGTTGCGCCCAAGTCGAGTGCCGCTTCATAAAGGTTTTCGTTCATCTGTCTCAGGCGTGGTAAAACGCTTAGCACCACATAAGGCGTGCAGAACGATATATGTGCCAGTATTACAGTGGTATAGCCGCCGGTAATGCCCAGACTCACAAACAGCAGGAATAGTGAAATTGCGGTTATTATGTCGGGATTCATCACCGGAATGCTGTTGATAAGCTGTATGGCCTGCCGTTGGCGGTGCTTCAAATTGAATATGCCTATGGCAGCCATGGTTCCCAGTAGTGTGGAGACTATAGATGCTATCGTACCTATTATCAATGTGTTCCATAGCGCACTGGTGAGTGAGTGGTGCGTGCCGGGAATAAAGAGCGATTGGTACAGTTTCAGCGAAAAGCCGGTCCAGTTACCAAGCACTTTGGCCTCGGTGAATGAGAACACGATGATGATTGCGATGGGCGAATATAGAAGCACCAGCAATAACGAAAGGTATATTTTGCTATAAATACTGTTTTTCATAGCAATCCTCCTTCCTGTGCTTTGGTGCCGTCGCTATTGCCCAGCAGCGATGTAATGCCTATTATAATGAGCATAAACAGCGATAGTGCAGCTCCGTAGTTCCACATTCCGTTGTAGATATTCTCCTGGAGTGTTGTTCCAAAGAGCTTTATGTTGTTGATTGTGAGTAGTTCAGCAATTGCAAAAGTAGATATCACCGGCATGAAAACCATCAATATACCACTGTTGATGCCCGGCATTGATAGCGGCAATGTTGCCTTTAGGAATACCTGGCGTGGAGTGGCGCCCAGGTCTTGAGCAGCCTCTATCAAACTTCTATCCACCTTTTGAAGGCTGTTGTAGATGGGGTAAATCATAAATGGCAGGAAATTATATACCATACCAAAAATAAGAGCCCCTTCGCCAAGCGGAAGTCCCAGAAAATCGAACAGAGCCACGGTTGCAAGTGTGCGTATCAGGAAGTTAATCCACATGGGGAGTATGAACAACATAACCAGTACCCGCGATTTCTTGGTGCCCATATTGTTGAGTATATAGGCTGCCGGATATCCTATAAGAAGAGATAGCAGCGTGGTGATAATTGCCACTCCTACCGAGTAAATAAATGTGTTGATGGTTTCGCTTTGCGACCAGAATTTACGGAAATTACTGAATGTAAATCCTCCTTCGGGCGACGTAAATGCGTAATACACAATTAGTACTAATGGTAGTAATACGAAGAATGCAAGAAAAAGAACGTATGGAACTGACCAGTTTCTACGTCGCGAAAAGAATGATCCAACCGATGATTTAATACCTTTTATTTTCACCTCCTACCCGGTTTTAAATGTTAACAACTTTAATAGAATCAGAATTGATAACTACGCCCACACGGTCGCCATCATCCCACACATCATTGGTGTTGGCATATATGGTGGCACCGTTGTCGAGCGCAATGGTAAGGTGGTAGTGGTTACTCTTGTAAAGAATAAACGATACTTCTCCACTAATCATACCATCTTCCTCGTTATCCATAAGAATAACATCATTAAACTGAACTTCCACATTTACATCGCTGCCCGCTTCAATGCCTTGAGTTGATGCACATTCAAATGTTTGGTCAAGAAATTTCACATGATTCTCGTCAACTACCACAGCCTCAATGGTGTTGAAGTGATACTCCCGCTTCATTACATGAATGTCGAATGGCTTAACTCTCATTCCAACTGTCTGGTCAACTTCAAACGGGTGGTAATCCTGAATAATAAATTCGTAACCTAATGGAGTTACCACCATCATTTCGTAATGTACTCCTTTAAAAATGGTGGAAGTTACTTTTCCGGTGAACATTGCCGCCTCCAAATCGTCGAAAATATAGATGTCTTCGGGACGAATAACCACATCCACAGCCTCGTTGGTTGCAAATCCTTTATCGGCACATTCGAATGTATGCCCTGCAAATTCTACCAGTTTATCCTTGAGCATCACGCCGTTAAGAATGTTACTCTCTCCTATGAAATCGGCCACAAATGCATTAACCGGTTCATTATATATTTCGGTGGGTGTTCCTATCTGTTGCACACGGCCGTTACCCATCACCACTATGCGGTCGCTCAGCGTAAGTGCCTCTTCCTGGTCGTGGGTAACATAAATAAATGATATGCCAAGTTTTTGGTGCATCTCCTTGATTTCCATCTGCATATCTTTGCGCATCTTAAGGTCGAGTGCTGCAAGTGGCTCGTCGAGAAGAAGCACTTCAGGCTCATTAACGATTGCCCGTGCAATGGCCACACGTTGCTGCTGGCCTCCCGAAAGTGAGTCGATGTCGCGCTCCTCGTAGCCTGTCATGCCTACCATGCGCAGCACTTTCTTTACCTTGGGGATAATTACGTTTTCAGATTCCTTTTTTATATGCAGTCCGAAGGCAACATTCTCATACACATTTAGATGTGGGAATAGTGCGTACTTCTGAAATACTGTGTTCACCGGTCTTTGATGCGGTGGCGTGTTGGTCATTTCACGCCCGCCAATAACTACAGTGCCCTGCGAGCTGGTTTGAAAACCTGCTATAATACGCAGAAGTGTGGTTTTGCCGCACCCCGAAGGTCCAAGCAGGGTGACAAACTCACCCTTACGCACAGATAAGTTGATGTTGTCGAGCACAGCCTTTTCGCTGAAATATTTCGACACTCCACTAATGTTAATAATGTTGTCTGACTGCTGCATCTGAACAAAAATGGTTATGGTATAAATATGAAATGCAAAGATACATAATAGGTGGATAATCAGCATTGTTTTTTTTGATGGTGAGGCTATTGTGGTGGTTTTTAACTTTTTATAACCTGATGAGTGGTTGATATGGTGTAACAATAAGTTGTTCAGCCGGCTCTAATCGAACTTTTAGCCTGTGGTGTTGTTTATTTTTAACACACTATGGTGCGTATTTTTTTATTATTTTTATGATAGCCGATTAAACTAAATGATATGAGTACTTATTTTGATATGAGAGCATCCACCTGGGATGAAGATGTGGTTAAGCAACAACGTACCGCTGCGGTGGCCGGGGCTGTAAAAGAGGTGTTACCTGCTGATGTTAACCTTACTGCCTTTGAGCTTGGCTGTGGCACGGGCTCGCTGGCATTGCTGCTTCGCGATAAATTTTCGTCAATGACGCTTTCCGATACGTCGGAGGGGATGCTTGATGTGCTGAGGGCTAAACTGAAGGAGTCGGGAACAAATAGTGTGGAGGTTGTAAGTGGCGAACTGAATAGTGATAACGTGAAAAGTGGCATATATGACGTGGCTTTTACCCAGATGACGCTTCATCATATTAATGATATTCCTGCCATTCTTGATGAGTTTAAACGAATATTGAAACCCGG
>CAZWOA010000110.1:0-2375 GCA_964635545.1 uncultured Marinilabiliaceae bacterium | reverse complement strand
AAAGGACAGAATTGCTTCTGCCCTTACCCTTAAATCAGCTAACTAAATCCAAGTTTTATGAAAAATCCCTACTGCAAAGGTGCAACTTTTTTAATTATCACAAAATTTTTTGCCGTTAATGTTTGTTAAATTGATTTTAATCTTTATAAAGATGATTTGAATTGATGTTTAAATCATCTCTTTGCTTATGATTTGTCATCAATCTGCCTTAAGATATCAGTTTGATAATGCTTACATAAATCTTTCAGTCCGCACTGGTTGCACTTTGGCTTGCGCGCAACGCACACGTAGCGCCCATGCAGTATGAGCCAGTGGTGGGCAATGGCTACAAGGTCTTCGGGAATATATTTTAGTAGTTGCTTTTCGGTTTCAAGTGGCGTTTTGCTATTAACTGTAAGGCCTATTCTTGCTGCTACCCTAAATACATGAGTGTCAACTGCCAATGCAGGCTTTTCGTAAACTACTGATGCAATTACATTGGCTGTTTTACGGCCCACACCGGGCATTTTTACCAATTGGGATATTTCTGAAGGAACCACTCCGCCAAATTCATTGGTCAGCATGCGGGCCATGCCTACCAGATGCTTGCTTTTATTATTGGGAAAGCTGCACGAACGAATATACTCAAACACCTCTTCGGGCTCGGCCAGTGCAAGATGCTCAGCTGTAGGGTATTGCTCAAATAATGGTGGAGTGATTATATTTACACGTTTGTCGGTGCATTGAGCCGATAGAATTACTGCAACCAGCAATTCATAAGGGTTGGTGTAGTGAAGTTCGGTTTCGGCCACCGGCATTGTCTCCTTAAAATATTCTATTACTTTTTTAAATAGTTCTGCTCTTTTCATAATAAATGTAAGTTTAAAGCATTAGTTGCTATTGCAGCAATAGCAAGCTAACAGCCATAAGTGCCATGCCGGCCACCAATCCATATATTGAAAGGTGGTGCTCGCCGTATTCGCGTGCTGCTGGCAATAGTTCATCAAGGCTAATGAAAACCATGATTCCCGCCACCGATGCAAACAGAATTCCAAACACAAGCGGAGTCATGAAAGGTAGCAGGATAAGGTATCCTATTATTGCGCCCACAGGCTCGGCCAGTCCTGATAAAAAGCTGAGTCGGAACGCTTTACGCTTATCTCCCGTAGCGTAATAAATTGGTATTGATACTGCAATTCCCTCCGGAATATTGTGAATTGCAATCGCAATGGCAATCATCACACCGAGGCTTGGGTTTTGAAGTGCCGATGTGAATGTGGCAAGTCCCTCGGGGAAGTTGTGAATACCAATGGCCAATGCTGTCATTGTGCCCATGCGCATAAGTTTTGCTGAGTTTTTCTTGCCTTTATCCTCCATATCTTCAATGGAGTAAAGTTCGTGAGGATTCTCGGCCGATGGTATGAATTTGTCCACCAGTGCGATAAGTAATATACCTCCAAAAAAGGAAGCTACTGTTACCCATGTGCCTTGAGTGATGCCCAAAGCTTCGGTGAGGCTTATTTTTGCCTGGTTGAGTATCTCAACAAAAGATACGTATATCATCACCCCGGCCGAAAAACCAAGCGAAATGGATAGGAAACGGGTGTTGGTCTTCTTTGCGAAAAAAGCCATTGCGCTACCTATACCTGTGGATAAGCCGGCAAGCAGGGTGAGTCCAAATGCAAATAGGAGTGTATGTAAATCTACATCTACAGTCATATACCTAATATCGGATTAGTGTTTTAATTATGTAATATCTAACAATTTGCAAATTTAACAAATCGGCGGCTTCTTTTAGCTGTTGCTGCTACTTTTTTATTTTACACAGGTATAAACAAAAAAACCGGCAGTAAAACCGGTTCTTTTATGATGTTTATTTGAGATTAAAAACCAAATAATGATTTCATCTTCTTGAAAACTTCCACGTTTTCGTATATTCCTTGAAACTCTTCGGCTCCGGGCCCAAAAGCAAATACAGGAACCATTACTGCCGAGTGGCTGGAGGTGCCGTATTGG
This sequence comes from uncultured Marinilabiliaceae bacterium, assembly GCA_964635545.1. Classification (GTDB taxonomy): domain Bacteria; phylum Bacteroidota; class Bacteroidia; order Bacteroidales; family Marinilabiliaceae; genus JAGPIS01. The sequence goes on along the minus strand of CAZWOA010000110.1, from coordinate 380 downwards.
GTTTTTATTTCGCCTTTTTTCATGTCGCCATCTACAATGCTCATTCCACCGGTTTCGTGGTCGGCTGTTACAACTACTAGTGTATTACGGTCTTTCACTGCAAATTCAAGTGCTTTGGCAATTGCACGGTCAAAATCTAGCATCTCGGTAACAATAAATCCGGCATCGTTTTGGTGGCCACCCCAGTCAATTTGAGATCCTTCCACCATCAGGAAAAAACCTTTTTTACCACCGTTGTTTTTCAGTACGTTAATGGCTTTTTCGGTTGATTTTTCTAGCATATCACCACGCTCGGTAGCCGGACCGTTATGCTCGGGGGCGGTTAGTATTCCTATGTTTCCACTGTTTACGCCTGCTGCATCTTCAAGATTGTCGAAAAT
>CAZWOA010000109.1:0-8799 GCA_964635545.1 uncultured Marinilabiliaceae bacterium | reverse complement strand
CCCGACAGCCTCTTAAAATTCACTTCATGTATTACTCGATGGTAATAGGGATGAAGTTACTCTTCCAATTATTTGATTTATCAACAACAACAAAGTCAATATTGTAATTTCCCGACATGATGTCGGATGGGATGGAGTTTCCATTACCTCTAAGCAATAATAGCACTTTTTTTGAAAATATTATTGTAAATGCGTTTTATTGGATAATAGTATTTTATGATTTAATTATGTGTCCCGCTATAGCAAAAAAAAGAGGAGTTATTTTAAACCCCTCTTTTTTGATGTATCATTAATTTCCTCTCAATCCTCTTTCGAACTATCATCTACACTCTTCCTGCCAAACATTAGGTTGATGCCGGCACGGGCAGATAGATAGTTGGCATTTTTGTAGTCGAATGCGGCAACGATATTTTCGGTAGCTACAAAAATATTGAATAGTCCTAAGTTGAAGTTTACTCCCAGTCCAAGGTTATCCATTGTGTTGTAGGCCATTGTATAGAATAGTGCTCCTTCAACCCAGCGTGTAGGGTGGTAGTTGGCACCCAACGACAAGGTGTTTTTACGTCCTGTGGGTAGGTTATGCGAAGTAAGCACACCTCCAAAAGTTACTTTCTGAGTGAAGTCGTACTTTGCAGTAAGATTAATTCTCGCTGTAAGTTTGGTGCTGTAATCGGCGGCTTCCCGTTTGAAGTTTAGATTTTCGTTCATCACATCCTGCAAGTCGTCCCAGTAATCTTCCGGGTCGCCACTAACCGACTCACTAATCTCAAATGGCGTATTCATGGTATATTTTACCACTGAGTTGCCCCATTTTATTTTTCCCAAGTCGGTAATAGAGGCTCCTAGCGTTAGAGATTCAATGGGTTTAAATGTTACACCTAAATCTGCCGCCCATCCTCTGTTATCAGAATTAAAAATATTGCTTAGTGAAATATTGTCAATGTCAATATCGTCTATGTTACCATATTGATCCTCAACTATTTCGCCGGGGAATGATGATGTGAACTCGATGTCGGGCTCAATTCTGAGAGATGTTGGTCTTTGGTCAATTTTCATTTTCATGGTGTTGGATTTCATTGACATAATACCGTGTAGCATTCTCAATTTCACACCCACCGATATTTTATCTCCTATGGCACGGCTATATCCCAGTGCTGTTTCGTGGTATATGCTTATGTCGGCATTTACTTTGGCCTCGAATGATTGTGATTGACCAGGACCCCAATATTCACTAAGACCATAGCGAAGTGCAAATACATCTCTATTGAAATCGAGCGAACTGTTTATGTTATTTTTCATCGATAATGAAAAATAGTTATCACCCACGCTGAATCCAAATCCAATCATAGGGATGCTCATTTCCGACACTACAAGGTTGTTATTCCATGCTTTTGCGGCCATTCTATCCATGGTTCTTGAGTTGAGTTCCAACTTATTGTCAGTCATCATGTCGTTGAGGGTGAATGGTGAACTCACAAATGAGTAGCTGTGGTTACCAAGCATTGGCACAGTAAAAAAACCTTTATGTGATGGCGTTTCCGCAGGATTTATAGAGTTGTTGGTGGGGTGGTTCCTCAAAAACCACTCTGAGCGTTGCTGCGAAAAAACAAATGGTGTTATTGTCACCAGAATGGTAATAAGAATTGCTTTCATGATACTCATTTTTGTAATTATTATGGTTGTTTATCATCAATCACCACTTTAAATTTAGCTATTCAGCACCTAAATGTCAATATTAAAGTGGTGTGCTTTCTAATTGAACTAATTAACTGCTGAAATGTTGATTTGGTAGTATGAATTTATTATAAAAAAAGATAAAGATATGGCTTTTACATTGAATATAGGTGATAAAGCACCCGGATTTTTGTTGCCGGCCACTGATGGTAAATACTATTCATTGGCTGATTTTGATAGCTATAAGTTTGTAGTTCTGTTTTTTACGTGTAATCATTGTCCGTATGTTATCGGGTCGGATGAGGTTACAAGGCAGGTGGCCGATAAATATAAACCTCAAGGAGTGGCGTTTGTTGGTATAAATTCTAATAGTGCCAATACTTATGTTGAGGATGATTTTGAACATATGAAAGTGCGAATGGATGAATATAAGTTTCCTTGGATATATCTTCGTGATGAATCCCAGGATGTTGCACTTGCTTATGGTGCTTTAAGAACTCCACATTTTTATGTTTTTGATAGAGATAGAAAGCTGGTTTATACCGGTAGGGGAGTAGATACACCCCGAGATACATCACAGATGAAGGAGAATACGCTTGACTTGGTGTTGAATGCTTTGGTGAATGGAGAAAAACCTGCGCTGGAAGTTACAAACCCCATTGGTTGCAATGTGAAATGGGATGGAAAAGACAAACATTGGATGCCTGCAGATGCTTGCGATTTGGTGTGATTATGTTTTATTAACAATTATCTTTGAATTTTAGGCAACGTTTTTGTTCTTCTTGCGTCTAAAGGATAGTTTCAACTTTGAAAAATATGAATGTATGTCTTTCAGAGTTTAATTATTAATAGAATCATGAAGTACATTTTGTTGTTAATCAGCTTAGTAGCATTTACGTATCTGTTCCAAACTCCGTTAACCGGAGGTGAATTATCAAAACCTTCGTTGGAATTGGCTGCCGATTCATTGAGAAAAAGTAAAGATTATCTTCAATATAGATATGTTGAGGTAAATAAGGATTGGCATATTAGAAGTAATGGCCAGAATTTCGGAGAACATGATAAGATTAATGTTTTGCTAACTAAATAATAATTGTTATGAGAGTTTTGTTATCAGCTTTATCATTTATTATGCTTATGGCGGGATGTTCATCGGCGAAGAAAAATAGTGTTGCTACTGAAAAAAGCCAAATATTATGGGTTAATAGCTATAAGGTGCAGATAAGTCATGAGAATGAAGATTACTGTTACCAGATTCAGGAAGGCGATTCGTTTGGTTATGATTAGTGGAAGAATCTGAATGGTGATATTGAAGGCTTTTCATATCAGCCCGGCAATATTTACAAACTGGCAGTTACAGGAGATGAGGGTAACTTCAAACTTGTGAAAGTGCTTGAGAATAACCCCGATTATACCCTGCGCCTCAATGATATATGGGCTCTTGAGAGTATCAACGGTGAGAGATGCCTGTATAAAGATGACGAGAGCATTCCAATGTTGGAGATAAATATGGCTATGCGTCGTATCAATGGCAAAGCACATTGCAATGGTTACTTCGGGTCGGTAACTGTTAAGGATGAAACTCACATTGCTTTTGGCCGCATCGGTTCTACAATGATGGCTTGCCCAAGGCTTGGCGAGGAGCAAAAAATGCTGAAGGCGCTTAATGATGTTGATACATGGAGTATTGATAATATGCGACTTACACTGTTTGATAAGGATGGAAATGAGCTTCTAAAGTTCAGAAAAATAGATTAAGTTTTAAGTTTTAGTTTATAGAGGCAGGTTGACGTTCAATCTGCTTTTTTAGTTTATATTGGTGATAATCAGTGCTGTTTTATGAATTATTAAACAGAATTTTCTCTTTTTAGTATAGTTGAGGCTTTATATGTGTTAATTTTGCCCCGTTAATTATTTTATTGTTATGGAAGCTATTTCGTTAACTACCCCCGCACTGCTATTTTCAGCTATTTCGCTTATTATGCTCGCCTATACCAACCGTTTTTTGGCCTATGCATCAATTGTTCGTTCTCTTTATGCATCGGTTAAGAAAGATCCTGATAATAAGGTGCTTCTGGCACAAATTAAGAACCTTCGTAAGCGCCTTTATCTTACTCAGGCAATGCAGATTTTAGGTATCGGCAGCCTTTTTTTATGCGTTGTTTGCATGTATCTTTTTTATGTAAACTGGATTATACTCGCAGAGACTCTTTTCGGATTGGCTCTTATCTGTTTAATCCTATCTTTAGGTTTGTCAATTCTCGAGATTAGAATTTCTGTGAAAGCTCTCGATATACAGCTTAGTGATATGGTAGATCAGTCACTTGAGGAGGAATGATTTTATTATCAATGAATTATAAGCGTAAGGGAGTTATAAAACTCCCTTTGTGCTTGGTAGCTGCTGGTCATACACGTTTTTTCTGATGGCCATTTTTATGGCGCGGGCCAATGCTTTAAATATTCCCTCTATTTTGTGATGCTCATTTCCTCCCTCTGCTTTTATGTTGAGGTTCATCATGGCTGCATCCGAAAGGCTTTTGAAGAAGTGCATAAACATTTCGGTGGGCATATCGCCTATTTTTTCGCGCTTAAACTCTGCATCCCATACCAGCCAAGGCCTTCCGCCAAAGTCGAGTGCTACGGTGCATAGGCAGTCATCCATGGGCAGGCAGTAGCCGTAACGCTCTATGCCGCGCTTGTCACCCAACGCTTTTTTTATTGCTTCGCCCAGCGCCAGCCCTGTATCTTCAATGGTGTGATGCTCGTCTATGTGTATGTCGCCCTTAACTTTTATGGTTAGGTCGCAACCGGAGTGTCGCCCAATCTGCTCAAGCATATGGTCGAAAAACCCTAGCCCGGTTGATATATCCGAACGCCCCGAGCCATCCAGGTCGATATGTACGTATATATCTGTTTCTGATGTGGTGCGTTGTACCGTTGCCGTGCGGTCGCTTTTAAGCAGAAAGGTACATATCTCATCCCAACTGGTGGTTGCAAGTGCAATGTGTTCATTGTCAATCTTTTGACTTTCTTCGCCAGCCGGTAACTCGGTTAGCCATATTCCCTTAGCCCCCAGGTTTTTAGCCAGTATAATATCTGTTACCCGGTCGCCAATAACATACGACTTTTTGAGGTCATACTCATCGCTGAAATATTTTTGCAGCATGGCGGTGCCGGGCTTGCGTGTCGGTAGTTTTTCATGCTCAAAGGAGCGGTCAATAAGTATATCGTTGAATGTCACTCCTTCTCCCTCAAGGGTTTGAAGCATCTTGTTGTGTGCCGACCAAAATGTATCTTCCGGGAATGATGTTGTTCCCAATCCATCCTGATTGGTTACCATAACCAGTTCAAACGATGATAGATTTTTTATTTTTGATAATGCCGTAATTGCGCCCGGGTAGAAGCTGAGTTTCTCGAGGCTGTCAACCTGAAAATCTATGGGCGGCTCATTGATTATTGTGCCGTCGCGATCAATAAAAAGTACTCTCTTTTTCATAGTTGTTCGGTTTTATCATATTTGGCCATTGCCTCCAGCAACTTGTCGTTCTCTGCTGGCGATCCTATGGTAAATCTTATGCAGTTGTCGCAATTTTTAACACTCGAGCGGTTACGCACCACTATTCCCTTTTGTGCTAAATAGTTGTATAACTTAGCTGCGTCATTGGTTTTGGCAAGTATGAAGTTGGCATCCGAAGCATAAGTTTTCACAATGCATTTTAGGTTTTGCATCTCACTATCAACTCTTTGGCGCTCTATTATGGTCGTGGTTATCCATTTCTCCGGATTGTTTTTCTCGAGTAGTTCAAGTGCTTTTTGCTGGGTGAGGATATTGATATTGTACGGATATTTTATCTTGCTAAGCACATCGATAATCTCCTTGTTTGCAAAAGCCATGCCCAGTCTGATGCCTGCCATTCCCCAAGCTTTCGAGAATGTTTGTAGAATTATAAGGTTGTTATATCTCTTCAGGTCGGCAATGAAACTTGGCTGAGTTGCAAAATCGATATATGCCTCATCAAGCACCACTAATCCGTCAAAGTTTTCAATAACTTTAACTATCTCATTTCTATTGAGGCAGTTACCGCTAGGGTTGTTGGGCGAGCATATAAAGGCAATCTTGCTGTTTTTATCGGCAGCGGCAAGAAAATCATCAGCATAAAGGTCGAAATTGCTGTCGAGTGCCACTTTTTTCACCTCTATATTATTTATGTCGGCAGCCACCTGATACATTCCGTAAGTGGGGTCAATGCTGATGATATTGTCACTTCCCGGCGTGCAGAAAGCCCTTATTAGCAGGTCGATAGGTTCGTCGCTGCCATTTCCAAGGAATATTTCTGATGGATTTACAGCTTTTATCTCCGATATTTTTTCTTTCAATATTTTCTGATACGGATCGGGATATCTGTTAAATGGCTCATTATATGGCGATTCGTTGGCATCAAGATACACCGATGCCTCTCCTTTAAATTCATCGCGTGCCGATGAGTAGGGCTTTAGTGCTGCTATGGATGGTCGCAATAGTTGCTGTATGGTTTGTTTCATCTTATACTCTCATTTACTGTTTTTTATGGCTTGCAATCGAATTGATACTGCATTTTTGTGTGCTGTAAGTTCTTCGTTTTCAGCCATTATCTCAATTGCCGGGCCGATGGCTAACAATCCTTCAGGTGTTATTTTCTGAATGGTAATCATCTTCATGAAACTCATCAGGTTAACTCCGCTATATGATTTTGCATATCCGCTTGTTGGCAGTGTGTGGTTTGTTCCCGAAGCATAGTCGCCGGCACTTTCGGGCGTGTAGTTACCAATGAATATCGACCCTGCGTTGGTTATTTTATCCACTATTTTATCACATTCGCAAGCAGATATTATAAGGTGCTCGGGGGCATAAGCATTGCTGAATTCAACCATGTCGGCACAGCTTGCAAGTCGTATTAACCTGCTGTTGAGTAGTGCTTTCTCGGCTATCTCTCTTCTTGGTAACAGCCGTAACTGTTTGTTTACCTCCTCCTCAATTTTGTGCATCATGCGCTCCGAGGTGGTTAGTGCAATAACCTGACTATCAGCTCCGTGCTCTGCTTGCGATAGCAGGTCGGCAGCCACAAATGCGGGGTTGGCGCTATCCTCGGCTATCACCAGCACTTCCGAAGGACCTGCGGGCATATCTATTGCCACATTGTTGAGTGCCGCATATTGCTTTGCAGCCATCACATAACTGTTGCCCGGGCCAAATATTTTATTCACTGCCGGCACTGTCTCTGTGCCGTGTGTCATTGCCGCTATGGCCTGTATCCCTCCAAGTCTAAATATGCGGGTGATGCCCACAACTTTTGCTGCGTATAGTATTGCCGGGTTTATGGTACCACTTTTATCGGGCGGTGTGCACATCACTATCTCTTTGCAGCCGGCCAGCATTGCGGGTATTCCCAGCATCAACACTGTGGAGAAGAGTGGTGCGCTGCCGCCGGGTATGTAAAGTCCCACTTTTTCAATGGGAACCGGCTTTTGTGAGCACATCACGCCAGGCATTGTCTCTATGGATCGCTCCTCGGGCCGTTGCATGGCATGAAACTTCTCGATGTTGTTCTTAGCCAGCAGTATTGCATCTTTAAGTTGCTGTGGTAGTTTATCTTCAGCAGCCTCAATCTCGAAAAGACTCACTTCAAACTCTTCTGATGAATAGCCGTCAAACCTCATGCTGTACTCATACAGAGCCTTGTCGCCACGCTCTTTTACGTCGGCCATTATTGGCCTCACGTAGTCGAACAGGGTGGTTACATCGCCGGCAGGTCGCTTCATGAGCATCGGCCATTTGTTGCGAGCGGGTAAAAATATCTTTTGCATCGTATGTGTTGTTACAGTATCATTTTTTCGATGGGAATCACCAATATTCCTTCTGCACCTTTCTGTTTTATCAGTCCTATTATCTCCCAGAATTTATTCTCCTTGATTACGGTGTGCACTGAGCTCCATCCCTCTTTGTAAAGTGGCAGCACAGTGGGGCTTTTCATGCCGGGAAGTACAGCTACTATCTCCTCGATTTTGTTGTTGGGCACATTCATCAGTATATATTTATTGGAGTTGGCCGACTGCACCGCATTTATTCTGAATAATAACTCATCGATTAGTGCTTGTTTGCCATCGTCGAGCTGTGGTTTGGATATCAATACAGCTTCCGATTTCATTACCACTTCCACCTCTTTCAATCGGTTGGCTACCAGTGTGCTACCCGAACTTACGATGTCGAATATTGCATCGCTCAATCCTATGCCGGGCGCAATCTCTACCGAGCCTGCAATGGTGTGGATATCGGCCTTTATATTTTGCTCTTTGAAGTATTTATTGAGTATGTTGGGGTAGGAGGTGGCTATTTTTTTACCTTGAAAATAGCTTTTATCCACATAGTTCTGCTCCTGTGGAATTGCAAGCGATATGCGGCATTTGCTGAATCCCAGTTTCTTTACTACCGGCAGGTCGAAGCCTTTCTCCAATAGTTCGTTTTCACCCACAATGCCTATATCTGCCACGCTGTCGGCCACAGTTTGCGGTATGTCGTCGTCGCGCATAAACAGAACCTCAATGGGGAAATCGGCCGACTCGGCAACCAGCTTACCCATGCCGATATTGAATTTGATGCCCGCCTCTTTAAACAGGCTGATGGAGTCGTCGTAGAGACGGCCTTTTTTCTGTAATGCAATCCTTAGTTTTGTCATGTTAGTAATGGTATGGTTTTTATTTATTTTCCAATTCTAATTATCGATATAAAACAATAAAGGCCTGCCCAAAATGAGCAAGCCTTTATTATATTGATCTATATACCAATCACCGCCTACCCATTATGGTTGGAATAAATATGGTGATGATGATGGATATTTGCGATCATTTTATAACGATGAATTTTAGTTAAAAGCAAAAGTATGACTTTATTTTATATTTCCAAATTAAAAACGATGTTTTTGTGTTGTTTTGTAATCAGATGATGTTGAAGTCAATATTTATGTTCCACATTTTGTAGAACCAATTACCGAATATAAAAACTCCTTTTAAATTTCAATTTAAAGTATCTAATATTGGCTCTTGGATTTTACTTAATTGTTCGGTATTCAAACAAATTATCCGAATTAT
>CAZWOA010000108.1:0-9321 GCA_964635545.1 uncultured Marinilabiliaceae bacterium | reverse complement strand
AGCGCAGCTTACGGATATAGGCTATGTGGTTAAAAGCCCCGCATGGGGTGAGATTATCTATTTACCTTGTTAAGATTGCAAAAAAACAATTTGGTTTTAGATGCCACTCCTACGGAGTTTTTTTGCTTGCTGTTATTTTTCTACAAAGATTTCGCTCCTACGGAGCTGTGTTAAGCTGCTGAATCATTAAGGAAGTTAAGATCTTAACAGTCAAGAAAATAATCCTTAACTACCTTAATGGTGAAAAAAACTGCGTACTCTGAGTAGTCCCGCCAAAACGGGACAAGTTCAGCGGGAAATAAATATCGATTTTCGTGCCTTTTGTGCTTTTTGTGGTAAAAACAATCTAACCACTGTTTTTGAGTAGTTCTCAGCTTTATGATTTGTTAATGAGTTTTGGCTAAAGCCCTTTCTTTCGTCACTGTTTCAACCACGGGCTGAAGCCACGTGGTAATTAATACTGAGAATTCTGTCATCAGCGACATAATGACAATGACTTCTCTTTAACTCTAAAATTATCAGTATAAAATTATCATCTATTTTTAATAAAAATATGTTACGAATTTGGAGATGTTTTTTTTTGGATTATCTTTGCAACCGCTAAAGAGCAATGGACACGTATCCATTTAGAAAAATTGCTGCGGAAATAGCTCAGTTGGTAGAGCACAACCTTGCCAAGGTTGGGGTCGCGAGTTCGAGTCTCGTTTTCCGCTCTTGTCTGCCCGGATGGTGGAATTGGTAGACACGCAGGACTTAAAATCCTGTGGCTTCACGGCTGTACGGGTTCAAGTCCCGTTCCGGGTACATAAACCCGCCTGCATATTCATTATTCAGGCGGGTTTATTGTTTCAGATATTTTCCTTATTCCCGCATTAACCACCTCTTTGCTTATATTTGCATCTTCATTATAAACATATAAATTTTGACTCTCGATTATAACTCATTCAACCTACCTGTAGCTTCGGTTATTCCTGATGTTAAACAAAAACTCATCAGCAATAACACATTGATAATCAGCGCACCACCCGGAGCAGGCAAAAGCACCTTACTCCCGTTGGCTTTGGCCGATGAAGAGTGGCTTGGCAACCGTAAAATATTGATGTTGGAGCCACGTCGCCTTGCTGCCCGCTCAATAGCTTCACGCATGAGTGATATGATTGGTGAAAAGGTAGGCGAATCGGTGGGGTATCGCATAAGGTTTGAGAGCCGTGTGAGCGAAAAAACCAGAATTGAGATACTAACAGAGGGAATTCTCACACGTATGCTACAGAGTGACAACTCACTTGAAGGTGTGGGAATGGTTATTTTTGATGAGTTTCACGAGCGCAGCCTCTTTGCTGATGTGGCACTGGCGCTATGCCGTGAAGCACAGCAGATACTGCGTCCCGACCTTAGGATAGTGATAATGTCGGCAACCCTCGATATGCCCAATCTGTCCAAACTGCTCGACGCACCTATTGTTGACAGTCCGGGACGGCAATATCCGGTAGAGATAATCAATACCGGCGAGAGGGATGAGATGATGCTGCCCGAGCTCACCTCCCGTGTGGTGCTGCGAGCTTTGAAAGAGCAGAAAGGCGATGCACTGGTATTTCTACCCGGTGAGGGTGAGATACGCCGTTGCGAATCTATTCTGAAAAGTGCCATCCCCGAGGTGATGATTCACCCGCTATACGGTCAGCTACCGCCCGGCAAGCAGTTTGCCGCCATCATGCCCGACCGTAACGGACGTCGCAAGGTGGTGTTAGCCACTTCTATTGCCGAAACATCACTAACCATTGAGGGTGTGGGTATTGTGGTTGACTGCGGATATGGGCGCACCATGAAGTTCAATCCTTCTTCGGGCTTATCGCGACTGGAAACGGTGGTGATATCGCGCGATATGGCCGACCAGCGCACAGGACGTGCAGGACGACTCGGTCCGGGAGTGTGTTACCGTATGTGGAGCCTTGCCGACGATGAGCGGATGGCAGACCACAGAACACCCGAAATAGCAGTTGCCGACCTGGCATCGTTGGTGCTCGACATGGCTGTGTGGGGCGTCACCGATATTGCCAAAATGACGTGGCTCACTCCACCACCCAAGGGAGCACTCAATCAGGCTACGGAACTGCTGCACTCGCTGGATGCGTTAAATGATGGGCGCATAACCGATTATGGCCGTCGCATGCAGAAGCTTCCATGCCATCCACGTATCGCCCACATGCTTATATGTGCCGAAGAGTCGGGCTTACTGCCATTGGCTACCGATATAGCAGCCATCCTTGAAGAGCGCGACCCGCTACCACGCGAATCGGGCATCGACATAAACCTGCGGATAGAGGCCTTACGCCGTTATCGTAATCAGAAAAATGACAATCGTGGATTCGACAGAATAGAGAAAATTGCAGCCTCCTATAGAGCCATGTTTAATATAAAGGCTGAAAATGGTGCTGTAAACGTGTATGAAACCGGATTTCTGATAGTTCATGCCTATCCTGAGCGTATTGCGTGTGCACGACCGGGTAATAATGCACAGTTTCAGCTATCTAACGGCGCATTGGTAATGGCAGGTCATAAGGATGATTTGGCATATGAGTCGTGGTTGGCAGTGTCACATTGCGATGCCCGCGACGGAATGGGCAAGATATTCATGGCATCACCTCTTAACCCGCAAGATCTTAAAACTATGGTTAAGGAGCGTGAGGTTATCACCTGGGATAGTCGCAAAGGAGGCGTGGTGGCAAGCCGCGAGATACGTATAGGCAGTATTATGCTTCAGAGCCGGGCGCTACCATCACCCGATAGAGCATTAATTGCCAAAGCGATATGCGATGCCGTTGAGAAAGATGGAGAAAATATGCTCGATTTTAACGATGATGTGGTGCAGTGGCAATGCAGGGTGCTTAGTCTGAAAACATGGCTCCCCGATGAAGAGTGGCCTGATGTTACTACCGAAACTCTCAAAGCCACTTGTCATAAATGGCTAACACCCTATCTGGATAAAGTGAATAGGGATGAAGACCTTAAGAAAATTGATTTAAAAGAGGTGCTTCAGTTCACGCTCGATTATCAACTTCAACAAAAACTCGTCGAGTTGGCTCCGGAACGTATTGAGGTGCCCAGCGGTTCGAAAATAAAATTACAATATCAGGCAAACGGATCGCAGCCGGTGCTGGCAGTGCGACTCCAGGAAGTATTTGGACTGGCAGAGACGCCGCGTATAAATAATGGTCAGATGCCGGTGTTGATGCATCTTCTATCGCCGGGTTTCAAGCCGGTGCAGGTAACATCCGACCTTCGCAGTTTTTGGGATAATGCCTATTTTGATGTTCGCAAAGAGCTTAGAAGTCGCTATCCCAAGCATGTATGGCCCGATGATCCGTGGGCAGAGCAAGCAGTGCGTGGCACCAAACGACGCAAATAGAAGATTGTAACTCGCTGATAGTCAAAATCAGTTTAACCACACCGAATATTATTTTCAAAAATGAACTATTAATATTTGGATGCGAATAAACTTTTACATACTTTTGCAACGTCAAAAAAAGAGACAAATACAGTTGGTGCCATAGCTCAGTTGGTAGAGCAAAGGACTGAAAATCCTTGTGTCCCCGGTTCGATTCCTGGTGGCACCACATAAGAAACCATCTCGCAAGAGGTGGTTTTTTTGTTTTAAGATGCTACAAAGATTTCGCACCTACGGAGCTGAGTTAAGCTGCTGAATCATTAAGGAAATTAAGGCAATTCCCCGCAGGGGATATATAATAAATAACCGTATGCAAGCGAAGTGCAGCTTACGGATATAGGCAATGCGCGAGTACAGCCCCGCATGGGGTGAGATTATTTTTATTTTCACGCAGAGGACGCAAAGTGTACGCAGAGAACGCAAAGAAATCCTTAACTATCTTAATGGTGAAAAAAAATCTGCGTAGTCCCGCCAAAACGGGACAAGTTCAGCGGGAAACAATCACTCGTGTAAATCCGTGCTTATTCGTTGACCAAAAACATTGTGCTACCACTTCGGGCAGAAGTGCGTGTGGTGTGTACCGCGGGCTGTCGCCCACGGTTATTCATGGTGCGGCACTCCTAGCCGACATCTGTGGTGTAAACTGTAAGTCTATAGACGTTGGTTTGTATCGGTATTTTTCGAGATAGCGTCTCTTCTGTTCTACTCTACTCAAACACATGTCTGAAATCCTCTTTTGGCTTCACAAAATAGGTTTTGAAACCAAACTCTTTTGCAGCTTCAATATTTCTTATACCATCATCGAAGAAGAGAGTCTCCTCGGGCACTACGCCATGCTCTTCTATCAGTTGCCTGAAAATCTCAGGGTTAGGCTTCGCTACGCCCATCTCGTAGGATAGAAATAGTTCGTCGAAATAATCGCTGATTGTACGGCCGTCATTGCCAAAATATTCTTTTCTCAACCAACTGAACATTATATGGTTTGTGTTGCTGAGCATCAGTATTTTATATTTTTTCTTAAGTTCCAGAAGCATCTCCATTTTATATTGCGGAATACCTTCGAGGAACTTAAAGAATGCTTCATCAATCATTTCACGAGTAACGGGAGCCTCCGCCATTATCGCTTTGTAAAAATCGTCGGGAGAGATACGTCCCTCTTCCAGTTCGAGAAAAATGCCCGATTGCACATAATCATTAAGCATATCCCCAGCTTGAGGATAACCAATAGCTGCAAATGCATCAACACAGGCTTGTTTATTAAGGTCGATAAGCACGCCACCAAGGTCGAACAGTATATTTTTAATTCCTTCCATACAAGTTATTTTTAGCAGCTCACAAATTAGCACTATTTATCTATGTTTGAAAGCATTTTAAGATTATTTAGGGCAATTAGCAATGGGCATTTAGCAATTAACAATTAACAATTAGCAATGGACAATTGACAATGGTCACATAATATTTTAACAACATTCTTCATAGGTAGAACCACAAATTACAATTTGTTTACATCATATCACCTTGAGGTGGCGGCATGGAGCCTCCCCCAGGCCTGAATCCTCCCGGAGGTGGTCCCATTGGGCGGTCGGGGTCGCTATTCTGTTTTGATTGTGTTCCCTTCTTCTTCAGGTTGAAGGTGAGCGTAACCATACAGTAACGATTTAGCACCTGAGTATTATTTGTAGATATATACGACTCTGTTATTGAGCGACTTAAGCTCTTGTTGCTATTCAATATATCGTAAACTTTAAATTTCAGTTCGGCACGGTTATCTCGCAAAAATTTCATGCCCAGCGATGCGTTCCATTGTGTATATTTATCGTCCAATCCGCTCCCCAATCCGTTATAACTGGTGTGTCGCAGCGAGTTGTTGAGCACCAACCGGTTGAGGAATGTGTAATTGAAATCAAACTGCGCCGTGTGGGTATAGTAATTGTAGTTGCCATCGGCAGATGCGGTGCTTCTAAGTATGTTATAACCAGGTGTGTAGGATGCCGTGAAGTCAATATTTTCGCTGATATTACTTCCTAACACCACTCCACCATTGAAAGCCAATGTTTCACTGTCGCTTTTGCGGTTATTATACATGCCCGGTTTATTCTGATAATTTACTCCCAGATTAAAATTCAAATTACTTTTAATAAAACTTACCGGCAACGAATAGGTTGCAAACGTGTTGATGCTGTAATAACCGTTCAGGTTCACCGGGCGGCTCAGTTGCGCTCCTGCAGGCATGGTGGTGGCTGTGCCAATAATCGAATCCTTAGATGCTATAGTTGTGGCAGTTGCAATGTAATCGTCGGTTGCAGTAATGCCTGCCATCAGAAAAAATGAACGCGATGTCTCAGGATTGGTTTTTGCAAAATGGAACATCATGTTATGAGTGTATTGCTGTTTCAAATCGGGATTTCCCATCGTGTAGTTACGGTTATCGCTAACACTCACTGTGTTTTGAATCTGACTCACCGAAGGTGCATTGGTATTGGTGCGGTAAGCCAACCGTAGGCGTGTGGTCTTATCTTTATTATAGGTAAGCATCATGCCCGGTAAAATATTTTCAAATGTCTTGCTTGTAGATGTATTATCAGGATAGATAAAATCTCCGGTCAACTCCGAATATTGATAGTTGAGCGAGGCAATGAGATTGAAATTTTTCTTGCTGAAGTTGTAGCCCACGCCGGCTCGCTGCTGTATATATTCCGATTCGGTGATGCTGCTAAGATTTGATATAGGTATCTCGGCGCGTTTATCGGTGTATGTTTTGTCATATACGGTGCGGTCTCCTTTGCTTTGAGTTATTGATGGTGAGTAGTTAAACATAATCGACCCATAAGTGCTCACCGGTTCGGTATAAACCAGCTCTGTGCTTACTCCTATGTTTTTACTGTTGTTGTCAGCCAATTGATTGGTTATCATGTTTTTATCCATGTTGTTGATGTATTCACTCAACGAATAAGTAGTTGTTGTGCCATCAGAATAACTGCTTGATGTACCTATCCTTAATGATAGAGTGCGGCGGTGTTTCATGAATTTATGACGAAACATAAGGTCGCCGTTTACTGTGTAGCCATCGGTATTCGACAGTGTTCTGTTCTGTGTAATAAGCTGATTAATGCTATTCACCATCTCTTCGGATGATGATATTGATTTACTTTCGTTACTCTGCCAACTGATGCGTGGAGTGAAAAGTATGCTGTTGAGGCTATCAATCTGATATGTGAGCCTCATGTTGAAACGATGGTTGTAATTATCGGTTGTAGTGTTACTTGATTCGTTGTAAGTACGCTCGGTATCACCCTCTGGAAAATACTCTTTAATGGTTTCCGATGCGTTTTTATTATTTGTGTTATTGAAGAAATAGCTACCGGTTACCTCAACATTCTTGCCGAAAGTATTGCTGTAGTTTATCCCAATTGAGTTGGTTCTTGTTATGCCGTTCATGTTGCCTGTCATGAAGTTACCTCCCATGCCTGCACCACGACCTGCCGAGCCCATGGAGCCCACAATATCATCGAACGAGAAATTCTGCTGATTGATATTGTTGAACAACCCTATTACCGATATGCGTCTGTTTCCTTTAAAATAGTTGATGTTTCCGCCTGCTTCATAGCGACTGTCGCTGCCATATCCTCCGTATATTTTGCCAAATCGTCCAGTGTTTTTACCGTTGATGGTTGTGATATTTAGTGTGCGCTCCTCGTTACCATCATTGAAACCCGAGAATTGTGCCTGGTCGCTCTGTTTATCATACACCTCTATCTTATCCACCACTTCTGCCGGAAAGTTTTTTATCGCCATCATGGGGTCATTGCCAAAGAACTCCCGCCCGTCCACAAGCACTTTCTTCACCTGTTGGCCACCTGCTTTTATTGTAGAGCCATCAACGGTAATACCCGGCATTTTCTTAATCAGGTCTTCTGTGGTTGCATCGGCATGCACTTTAAACGCTTCGGCATTGAACACTGTGGTATCGCCCCTTTGCTCCTGGCGCACCATCATTGTTGCTACAGTCACCTCTTTTAAATCCTGACTCTGCTCCTTAAGTTCTATCTTTCCAAGATTGATATTTTTGTCTGCCACTGTAATTTCTTTTGTAACAGTGTTATAGCCCAGAAAAGCGATCGACATTAGGTGCATGCCCGCTTTTGTGTTTAAAAATTTAAAGTCTCCTGCAGTTCCGGTACTCTGCCCGTTGCTTTTCCCATCGGCGGTGGTTAATATCACTGATGCACCGGTAAGTGGCTCCCCCGAACGGCTATCCACCACATTACCGCTAATGGTGTAACCCTGTGCCATTGCCGACAATGATATGCAGGTTAATATCACAAAAAGTAGTTGTCGTTTCATCTCTCAATCTGTTATTTGTCTTTATTGCGCAAAACTATTGGGTGCTATTATGTTTTGAAAAAGTAATCGAACAAACAGTGTTTTTATACTACCAACGGCGTGGTTTTACCCATAATCGTTTTAATCACGTCGATAATTTTATATCTTTAGTTTTTATTCTTAATCACTTTGAGATGACTCGCATATCTATATTACAATTTGCACCTGCCTTGGGCGATATTGATGCTAACATAATCAAGATAAGGGAATTAGTTTCTGCCAATGAAGGTTCTGATTTATATATATTGCCCGAGTTGGCATCTTCGGGCTACAATTTTAATGATAGAGAGCACGCTTTAAGTTGTTCGGAAGAGTTCGACAACAGCCGGTTCATCGATGCCATGGAGGATATTTGTGCCGATAATAATTGCTATATCGTATCAGGGTTTAATGAGCGTGATGGCGATTTGCTTTACAATACCGCGGTGCTGATTAGTCCAGAAGGGGCGGCCGGCATCTATCGCAAGCTTCATCTTTTCGATAGGGAAAAGGAGATTTTTGAGCCGGGCGACCTTGGTACTCCAATCTACGAAACTCCCATAGGAAAAATAGGTATGCTCATCTGTTTCGACTGGATGTTTCCGGAAGTATGGCGGCAAATGGCTCTACTTGGTGCGCAGATTATTGCCCATCCATGTTGTCTGGTATTGCCCTACTGTCAACAGGTTGTTCCTTCGCATGCCATCATCAATCGTATGTTTGTTGCCACAGCCAATAGAATTGGTGTTGAGGGTGATGTTACATTTAATGGTAAGTCGGTTATCGTTTCGCCACTCGGTGAGGTGCTGCGTGCCGGTGCTGATGGTAGTGAGGATGTGCTCACCGTGGATATAGATACAACCCTCGCCGACAATAAAATGGTAACCATGCGCAACCATGCTTTAGAGGATAGACGTACCGATATTTATTGATGAAAAATAATATGCCATGAATGATATAGTGCAACAAAAGAAAGAATTACGGAAAGAGATATTCAGCCGTAAAAAGAATTACAGTGCTAAGGAATTTGAGTTGATGTCGATACCAATGCTTAGCGTAATTGAGTCGATGCCGCAGTTTCATGATAGCGATATTATTCTTGCATATTGGGCAATGCCCGACGAGGTGCAAACCCGTATGCTAATAGAAAAATGGAGTGGAGCCAAGAAATTCTATGTGCCATCAATCGTGGGGCGCACCCTTGAATTCCGTCTTTTTGAAGGTGCTGATAAGTTGGTGCCAAAAGGAAAATACCAAATCCCCGAGTCGGAAGGCCCCTTATTGCCCAATGATGCAAAAGTTGACCTTATCCTGGTTCCGGGTGTTGCCTTTACCGAGGATGGTGACCGAATTGGTTATGGAGCAGGGTATTACGATGGAGTGCTCAAAAAACACACCGAAGCCTATACGTTAGGCATGGCTTTTTCGTTTCAGATAGTAGATTCAATCCCTCTGGAGCCTCACGACATGAAGGTTGACGGGGTTGTATTTGGATAAGGAGAGGAGCGAGCTGG
>CAZWOA010000107.1:8315-9435 GCA_964635545.1 uncultured Marinilabiliaceae bacterium | reverse complement strand
GGGAAAAGAAGAGGAAACTACAAAGCTTCGCCGCCCACGCTTCCTCTTCCGGCTCCCTCCAAAAGAAAGGAGGATTGAATGATGACGTAAAGGTAATCTATTTTGCATATAGGAAACAGTTCCTATGTGCAAAATATCTTTAATAATAACAAACTCTAAAAACAAACATAATGATAGAAAATAGGAAATTAGTTTTACTATTCTTTGTGTGCATCCTGATGTTTAATGCATGTAATGGCGGGTACAAGCCGTCATTTGTTGAGAATGACTTTCATAAACATCATTTTCTAACCGAAGGGGAAATCTTGTTCACTGATAATGTTGAATTATTAGATCCTCGTTGGATAAAATTTCATCCCGACTCCTTCCTTGTATTATTGGAATTAGGTTCGGAAAATCAGATAAAAATTATAGATCTAAAGGATGGCAGCGTACAGGAATTAGTTAAAAAAGGGCGAGGACCAGAAGAGCTTGAAAGTGCTTGGGGAATTAATATAGTAGATAACAATATCTGGGTATTTGGTCTTAATCAAGGAAAACTTATTAAGATAACCCCATCAAATGATAGAGAGTTTGAAATCTCTGGCTCTATAAGTTTAGAACACAGCTATGTTATGACAGGTGTAATGATAAGTGATTCAGCCTTTCTTGCAATAAATGAAACAGATAATAACAATCGCTTAGCATTATACAATAATGAAGGAAGAATGAAAACGAAATTCGGAAGCTTCCCTTCAAACTATAACATTCCGGATAATTATGTGAATAATGATGTATTCATGGCTACCATTAGTGCTGCACAAGATGGGAGATATGCGGTACTTGGTTGCACAAGAACTGATTTGATTGAGATATTTGATATTGAGAATGGGGTTAAAACAAGATCGTTACGTGGTCCATTTTATCATGAATTTAATGCTACAACAGTTGATGTTGGTGGTGGATTTTCAATAACCGACGTTAGTCCTTCCTTTGTAGGTTATAATTACTCTTTTGCTCACAAAGACTACTTTTATATTTCTTATAATGGCAGATTAGAAAGCACGATAGATAGCCCTGATAAGAACTTTCCTAATAAAATATTTCAGTTTTCATGGGATGGAGTGCCTATGCAAAAAAT
>CAZWOA010000107.1:0-8215 GCA_964635545.1 uncultured Marinilabiliaceae bacterium | reverse complement strand
GCAAAAAATATTAATATGAAGAAACTAGCATTATTATTAATTCCAGCGGTGCTTTATGCCTGCTCAAGCTCTCAGGCAGGGGATGCAGATGATGCCAAAACAGCTCGTTTGTCGCACGTCGAGTCAAGCGTAACTGAGGTGGGTACCGTGCCGGTGCAAAAGGGCAGCTTTGAGCTGGAACTAATCAGCAATGGAAGATTAGAAGCTCAGCGCCGTGCGGTGGTGCCCTTTGCCGTGCAAGAGCAGATTGTAGATGTAAGTGTGCAGGAGGGGCAGAGAGTCTCAGTAGGTCAAACGCTGGGCAAGGTGGAAGCCTTTGCCTACGAAAAGCTACTGAGTGATGCTGAGTATGCTTTCCAGCAGGCTTTGATCGATTTGGAAGACCGTCTCTTGGGGCATGGCTATACCCTGAAAGATACTGCCAGAGTTCCAGCCAATATACTACGGATGGCACAACTAAAAAGTAACTTCAACAAAGCAATGTCGTCATTAGCGGAGGCAAAGCGGAACTTATCGCTGACTACAATAATCTCACCTATCGCCGGTGTGGTAGCTAATCTAAATGCTAAAGAGCATAATCATTCGGACTCATATGCTAGTTTTTGCGAGATATTAGATCATAGCGCCATGCATCTAATATTTAATGTATTAGAAACGGAGACACCTCAGGTAAAAACTGGTCAGAGAGTGGAGCTTTTCCCCTTTGCCCTGACGGGAGAGTCCTTCTCAGGAGTAGTCACCAGCATCAACCCTGCCATAGATGACAAGGGCATGGTGCGCATCACAGCGTATGTACCTAATCCTAATCAGAGGCTTATGGACGGCATGAATGCCCGTGTGCTACTAAAGAACAGTACTCCCGACTGTCTTATCATACCCAAAGAAGCAGTGCTATACCGCCAGAACCGGCAGGTAGTGTTTATACTTGAAGAGGGAAAGGCTATCTGGAAGTATGTGGAAACCAGCCAAGAGAACTCAACTCATATAGCCGTCATTGAAGGACTGAAAGAGGGCATGGAGGTGATAGTGGAGAATAATTTGAATCTTGCCCACGAGGCAGTGGTTATCAGCAAACAATGAGCAGTAAAAAATGAAAAACTCCTTCTCTATAAATATCACATTCTTGCTTCTTTCCATTATTGGATTGGCTCTGTTGCCGCGCCTATCTATTCAGTTGGAACCTCAACACACGGGGAATGCTGTCTATATTAGCTATTCATGGCAAGGGATGGGTGCTGAGGTCTTGGAGCGGGAAGTTACCTCTCCCATAGAAGGAGCTCTTTCGGCATTAAGGGGGGTGCAAAGCATATCATCTCACTCGTACAAGGGTCGGGGGCAGGTTACGTTGGTATTTAAAAAGGGAACTGATATGGATGCTGCCCGCTTTGAGGTCAGCTCTATTATGCGTAGTCTTCATCCTCGATTGCCGGCAGGAGTTCAGCTTCCTCAGGTGAGTTACCGTGGCGATGGCGGTGAGAATGACCCTCTGCTGTTGGTTTACACCATCAACGGAGAGGGCAGCAGCTATGCGCTACAAGAATATGTTGTAAAAAACATAGTGCCTCATATCAGCAACTTAACAAACATTAGCAGGGTTGATGTTAGCGGGGCTCAAGTCTTAGAATGGGAGTTTAGTTACGACAAAGATAAGTTAAGGCTTTATGGCCTTTCCGTGTATGATTTAGAAAGAGCGATTCAGGAATCAATGACTCGCAAAGAACTGGGACAAACGACAATTAAGAGGGCTGGCAAAACTGAAACTATCCACCTGAGCTATAGCGCAAATACTTCAGACAGTCTGCTATGGAAAGATATTGTTGTTGCCAAATCTGGCGGGCGACTAATCTATCTGACTGATATTGTAAGCACACAACTGAAAGAGAATGAACCGGATTCCTATTTTAGGGTGAACGGTTTAAACACTGTTTATCTGCGAGTAAACTCAGCCAAAGGAGCAAATCAAATGGCTTTATCCAAGGAAATCACTTCCCTAATCAGCTCATTACGAGCATCCTTTCCGCAAAACTTCTCTATGTTAGTCAACTATGATGCTTCGGAGCATATCAGCAAAGAAATACGGAAGATTGTCTCTCGTGCCTTATTGGCCATCGTTATCCTGCTTTTGTTTGTTCTACTTACAAGTCGCCGATGGCGCTACCTGCTGATAATATCTCTTAGCCTATTAGCCAACCTATGTATAGGAATAATATTTTACTATTTTTTGGGCATCGAAATACACCTCTATAGTCTTGCCAGTTTTACAGTATCATTGGGGATAATTATTGACAACACCATAATTATGGCCGACCACCTGCGCCACTCGGGTAATCGCAAGGCTTTTCTGGCCATATTAGCGGCTACAATTACTACTATTGGCTCCATGTCGCTTATCTTTTTCCTAAAGGAAGAGCAGCGTCTCAACCTAATGGATTTTGCTGTTGTGATTATTATAAATCTGAGTGTTTCATTGGCTGTGGCATTATTCTTTGTACCTGCTCTTTTAGATCGGCTTCCTGTAAAAAGGAGTGCCAACAGAAAAGCATTCAGACGAAGACGGCGAACCGCCAAACTCAGCCGGGCTTACGGGCGCTTTATTCTGTTTGGTGCAAAACGTAAATGGGCCTTTGTCCTAATTCTATTATGGGGCTTTGGCTTTCCGGTCTTCTTTTTACCTGATAAGTTAGAAAGCAAGGAGCAAAAAAAATGGAATGAGCATTCGGGTGAGGAAAAGCCGGAAACGCCCTGGTATATTTCACTTTACAACGAGACATTAGGCAATCAGACCTATGTAGCAGAAGTAAAACCTTGGGTTAACAAAATATTGGGAGGCAGCTGGAATTTATTTTCTAACTATTATGCCAGTCAGAACTTCGGCTGGGATAATGCCCAAACGCGGTTATGGGCAAGAGGAAGTATGCCCGACGGATCTACTATTCATCAAATGAACAATGTTTTTGTTGAGATAGAGAATTTCTTAGCAGGTTTTCAAGAGGTGGATATGTTTACATCTACTATTTATAGTATTGATAATGCTTCAATAGAGATTTCCTTTAAAGCAGAGCATGAGCATGGAGCCTTCCCGCACCGCCTGAAAAATGAGTTAATACGTAAGGCTAACGAGATTGGGAGTTCCGATTTTTCCATATATGGAGTTGGGCAAGGTTTTAGTAATATGAGCTACGATAACTGGAGAAACAACCGCCTGCTATTGAAGGGCTATAACTATGATATACTGTTACAACAAGCAGATCGCATAAAGGACAGCTTGCTGACAAATTCAAGGATTCAGGAGGTGATTATTCAAACAGGCCAATCGTGGCGTGGCAAACCACGCTACGAGTACGTCATGGGTCTGGATCGTAACAAACTTGAAGAGACAGGCAGCTCGCTAAGCGACCTCTATTCCAACCTTCTTTATGTTACGCCCAAAGATCGTAATGCTGGTTATATACCGGGCAAAGATGGCATGGTGAGTATAACCCTGCGGGAAGCCAATAAGAACCGTACCAATGTTTGGACTCTAGAAAACACCATGATGGCATCAGATGTAGCCACCTATCGCCTCAAAGACATAGGCAGATTAGAGAAAGAAAGAACAGGAGATGTAATCAGGAAGCGCAATCAGGAATACGAGCTAAATGTAGAATATGATTTTATAGGGCCCTGGGAACTCAATCGCCTGGTTCGTGAACGCTATATCGAGAAAACACGAGCGAGCTTGCCCATAGGTTTTTCCATTAGAGAAGATAGCTCTTGGGGGGGATGGCAGCAAGATGAGAAATCACAATACTGGCTATTATTTATAGTGCTGGCAGTGATTTTTGTGTTATGCTCCATACTGTTTGAATCTTTAAAGCAGCCCTTAGCAGTAATATCGGCTATTCCGGTATCATTTATTGGCCTCTTCCTAACCTTCTCGCTTTTCAAGCTGAATTTTGATCAGGGGGGATACGCAGCCTTGCTTTTATTGTGTGCACTTACTATCAATGCATCTATCTATATTATCAACGATTATAATAATTTGAAGAAGGAGCACAATAATATGTCGGACTTTGCCCTATATATGAAGGCATTCAATCATAAGATTATCCCCATTCTACTAACTATCTTTTCAACAATTTTGGGGCTTCTACCATTTTTGTTGGGAGGGAAAAATGAAGGCTTCTGGTTTTCATTAGCGGCCGGGGCATCAGGAGGTTTGTTGTTCTCGCTGATAGCGCTAATCGCATGGTTGCCGATGAGCATGATAACAATGAGCAATGAACAATGAGCAGTGAGCAGTGAGCAATGAGCAGTGAGCAATGAGCAGGAAGTATTTTGGATTTCGAGTTTCAAGTTCAATCCGAAACATATAATTTAGACTATGGTAAGATTTCTTATTACACGGCCAATAGCAACTATAATGACTTATGTGGCCATTCTAACATTAGGGCTGGTGGCTGCAGGATTACTTCCTGTATCGCTAATACCGGATATTGACATTCCTGAAGTTACAGTTCAGGTAAGCATGCCGGGCGAGTCGGTACGCCAAATAGAGGAAGGGATTGTAGCTCCTATACGTTATCAGCTTATGCAGCTTCCACATTTGGACAATATGAGCAGCGAAAGTCGCGACGGACGAGCTCTTATTCGTTTGCGATTTAGCCATGGGGCGGATATAAATTATGCCTTTATTGATGTCAACGAGAAGATTGATGCTGCCATGCGCAATCTTCCTTCTGATATGGAACGTCCCGCCATAATCAAGGCCTCGGCTTCCGATTTGCCGGTTTTTTATATCAATATGTGGCAGGAGAATGCCAACGAACAGCAGTTTATGGAGCTAAGCACCCTGGCACGAGCTGTGTTAATAAAACGGCTCGAGCAATTGCCCGAGGTGGCTATGGTGGATGTTACCGGCCATCTGGAACCCGAACTCTACATAGAGCCTAATGAGGCTTTGCTGAAATCATTAGGTGTTACACATTACGATATCATTAACGCCCTGGAGCAGAATAACTTATCTATGGGCTCACTACAAGTGTCTGACGGACAGTACTTATTCAATATTCGTTTTTCCAACACTATGCAAAGTGTTGATGACGTAAAGGATATTCGACTGCGGGTCGGATCGCGCTTTATGAGTTTAAAGGAGCTTGCAAATATCGGATTAAGGCCGCAGCAGCAAGAGGGTGCTTTCCTGAATGGTGAGGAAAGAGCCTTATCCTTAGCCATAATCAAGCAGAGCGATGCCCGTATGAAGGATTTAAGATCTGGAGTTCAAGGAATGTTAGACAGGTTTGACCGTGAGTATCCCCAAGTTAAATCGCAGATTATACGCGACCAGACAGCCCTTCTTACCTTTTCAATAAATGATCTGCGTGACAATTTAGTTATCGGCGGTCTTCTTTCGTTTGTAATACTGTTCTTCTTTCTGAAAGATGGCAGATCTCCATGGCTTATAGGTATATCCATCCCTACAGGTTTGATTATCAGTTTGCTATTTTTCTACTTGGCAGGTATATCCATCAATATAATTTCCTTATCAGGCCTGATACTTGGGATTGGTCTGATGATAGATAACTCCATTATCGTGATTGATAATATAACTCAATTTGTGGAACGCGGCGAACCATTAGTTGAAGCCTGTATCAAAGCTACTACCGAAGTTATTCGCCCTCTTCTCTCATCAGTTCTTACCACTTGCGCAGTCTTTGTGCCTCTGGTATTTTTAAGTGGAATCTCGGGAGCTCTCTTCTACGACCAAGCGTTAGGAGTTGCCATTGGCTTGATGGCATCCTTAATTGTATCTATAACCATCTTACCCGTGCTATATTATCTCTTTCATATTAAAGCCTCAAAGAAGGATAAGATAAGGAAGGGCCGAATTACTATGATCTTGCAGAAAATAAATCTGTTCAAAATAGAAGAGAACTACGCTAAGGGTTTTGATTGGGTTTTCAAATATCGGAAAGCGTCTATCGTCATCTGCCTTTCACTTCTTATACCAACAGTCTTGCTAGGTCTGTATATGCAGAAAGAGCGTTTCCCTCACTTTCAACACAGCGATATCTTGCTGACAATAGACTGGAATGAGCGTATTAACTTAGATGAAAACTGTGAGCGCCTGAATCTTATTAACAGAGCCGTGGATGACTTGTCGCTGCTAAGCACAAGCTATGCCGGAACACAAAAATATCTCTTACACAAAGATTTAGACCAGTCGGTGTCGGAAGCTCAGATGTATTTTGATTGCCACAGCGAAAATGACTTAAAATTGCTACAAGCAGAAATTAACGCTCTGTTGAGAAAAGAGTGGCCGCTCGCCATATTTGATTTCATTGTGCCTGAAACTATATTTGAAAAGCTTTTCGAGAGTGACCAAGCTGTATTAATAGCTAAGGTTAGCGATAGCCAAGTGAGGGGCGTTCCTGCCTATCCCGTTATGGCAGAAATAAGTGAGCGAATAAGTGCACTTTATCCCGAGGCCGGTATAATGCCTCCAGCTGCAGAGAGCTATATCGAAATCAGTGCCATACCCGAACGGCTCTTGCTTTATGATGTTGATGCCAGCGTACTTTATGAGCACTTAAGGATAGCTGTAAATGCCTGGCAGGTGGGGGTGTTGCATAGCGGTTCTCAATATATCCCAATGGTCATCGGTAATCCTCCGGCGGGCATTGAGAGCTTGCTTAATGAGTTGATGGTCGTAAACCGTCATCAGCTTGACATCCCGGTGAAAGCGCTTGTAAGCACCCACATCAAAGAGGATTATAAAAGTCTGATGGGTGACGGTCAGGGAGCCTTTGTTCCTATAAGTTTCCATAAGGTGCCCACTGGAGATGTTGATAATTTTATGAACCAAATTTCCCATAAGCTAAAGGACGAATACAGAGTCGATACAACTTTTACAGGTAGTTGGTTTGGTTCTCGTCAACTAATAAATGAACTGGCTGTAGTGCTTCTTATCGCACTTGCCTTGCTCTACTTTATTCTGGCGGCACAGTTTGAGTCCCTTAGTCAGCCTTTAATATTGCTATTGGAAATACCTATCGCCATATTTGGCGGTTTACTACTACTGTGGATGTTTGGCGGAAGCATAAATATTATGTCAATGATAGGAATTATTGTAATGTGCGGGGTTGTGATTAACGACTCTATACTAAAGATTGACACTATCAACCGCCTACGAGCTGAAGGCATGCCCTTGTTGGAAGCCATAAAAGAAGGAGGACATCGACGCTTGAAATCAATTATTATGACGGCCTTAACAACAGTATTAGCATTGATGCCAGTACTATGGGGTAGCGGCATGGGTAGTGAACTGCAAAAGCCATTGACATTAACGGTTATCGGAGGAATGATTATAGGAACTGTTATAAGCCTCTATGTTATCCCTCTTTGCTATTATTATTTGTATAGGGGGAAAACAGTGAGCAATGAACAATGAGCAGTCATCAGTGAGAGAAGAAGTTTAGAGTTTCGTGTTCAATTCTGAACCTGAAACTCTAAACTCAAAACGATCTCAACGGCGTAGCCATAAACATAGAACATAAAATATAGAACCCATTAGCATATGAAGAAATTTGTATTTATAGTACTTATGATTTTAGTTGTGCTCCACCTGTTATTAGGAATATGGTGGCTGGCGATAAGCTGGGGCTTTGTGTGGTTCGTTGTATGGCTATCTACCTCATCAAATAGGTATGTGGTCAGGTTTCGCAATATGACATATATTGTTTATCCTTTGATATTGATTGGGGTTGTGCTGCTTGCCATCACCTTAAAAACGCTGTTTTTTGGCTTATATAAAATCCCATCAGGCTCAATGGAGAAAACAATCGTTCCGGGCGATATAGTATGGGTTAATAACCTAAGCTACGGACCTCGTCTGCCATATTCTCCCTACGAAGTGTCATGGATAAATGGCTTGGTATGGCTTATAGAAGGAAGAGATGCTGATATACATAAGAGATGGTGGGAGTACAAGAGACTGAAAGGATACTCTTCACCCAAGCGGGGAGATATCTCGGTGTTTAACCACCCCTATCACAATACTATTTTTATTAAACGCATAGTGGCTCTTCCGGGCGACACCCTACAGATAGTTGACACGGATGTAATAATCAATGGGGAAATGCAGAAAAAGCCTCCAAAGGCTGTTTATTATTGTAAGTCCGAATTTAATAAACGTGATGAAGCACGCCAGATTTTGGACAGCATGCAAATAAGTATG
>CAZWOA010000106.1:7150-9632 GCA_964635545.1 uncultured Marinilabiliaceae bacterium | reverse complement strand
CATTGCACCTTCTGCATTTAGGTCGCGGGCATAAATAGGCTTTTTATCATAGGTAAATCCCACAAAAATACGTCCTATCCTCTCTTTCAAATCATGAAAATCTTCAGCAAGGCAAAGGATAGCCATAATTTCGGATGCCGCAGTAATATTAAAGCCGGTCTCACGAGGAATACCCGACGCTGTGCCACCCAGCCCAACAATTACATGCCTTAGTGATCGGTCGTTCATATCCATCACCCTTTTCCAATGCACGGTACGGGGGTCAATATTGAGCGACCGGGAATTACTCTGTATATTATTATCGATAAGGGCAGCCAACAGGTTGTTAGCCTTTTCGATAGCACTAAAATCACCGGTAAAGTGAAGGTTGATATCCTCCATAGGGATAACTTGGGAGTGACCACCCCCAGTGGCACCGCCTTTAATACCAAACACAGGACCTAAACTTGGCTCACGAAGCACCACTGTAGTTTGTCGTCCTATGCGGTTCATTCCTTCAGAAAGCCCGATAGATACTGTGGTTTTTCCTTCTCCTGCCGGAGTGGGCGAAATGGCTGAAACAAGTATTAACTTGCCACCACCTTCGTTTATACGATTCTGATTGATAAGACTTAACGGAAGTTTTGCTTTGTATTTTCCATATAGCTCCAGTAAATCGGGGTCGATGCCCAATTTTGCCGCCACCTCTACGATTGGTCGGATTTTAGCTGCTCGTGCAATAGATATATCAGTATTCATACTAACATGAAATTTAAGGGATTTTCAATGATAAATCTGACTTATTCAGACTAAAAACATTACACAATAATAGGAAATAAAAATGAATTTAATAACGAATATATAGGTTGGGATACATAAAATGAGATTTAATGGAAATAAACATGCCCCGAAGTTACTAACTCCGAGGCGTATACTATTTTTTACTTAGGTTCCCAATAACAACGCTTAGGCGATACAATCATCTCAGTTTTTTTAAGCTGATCCATTACTTTCTCCACAACTTTTTTATCAAGTCCTGCCAGTTCGGCTACCTCACCGGCTTTAAGTGGTTTACCTGCTTTACGCATTGCCTCAAGCACTTGCTCTACATTATCCATGTTGATTTATATTAAAAAATTTAACGTTAAAGCTAAAAAATACATCTGTATTTATTAACACTTAATGCTACCTTTTTGTTTAATCGTTACTCCTTATCAAATTTACCGGCCTTCAAAAATTCGATACTCTTCTCAATTTCGAGATACATTATCTTATCTTCATCAACTGTGGGCACTATCGATCGATATTCGGCAAGGAAATTTTCCAAATAGGGAGAAGTCTTAAGTGGCGCACGGAAACTCATGGCCTGCGAAGCATTAAACAGCTCGATGGCGAGTATCCGCTCCACGTTATCGGCAATCTTCAGTGCTTTGGTAGCTGCATTACCACCCATGCTCACATGGTCTTCCTGCTCGTTGGATGACGGAATGCTATCAACCGATGATGGTGTTGCCATCTGCTTATTTAAGCTAACTATTGATGCAGCAGCATATTGCGGAATCATAAATCCGCTGTTAAGACCGGGATTGGCAACCAGAAACTCGGGCAATCCACGCTCACCGGAGATAAGACGGTAGGTGCGCCGTTCGGATATGCTTCCTATCTCACTCATTGCTATCGAAAGGAAATCCATCACCAAAGCCAGAGGTTCGCCATGGAAGTTACCTCCCGAAAGTATCATGTCATCTTCAGGAAATACGATTGGATTATCGGTAACCGAATTAATTTCGGTAAGAACAACGCTCGACACATAATTCACTGCATCTTTAATGGCACCATGCACCTGTGGCACACATCTGAATGAGTATGGGTCTTGCACGTGCTGCTTGGTGCGGCCAATAATTTCACTCCCTTTAAGCAGTGTGCGTATATTGCGTGCCGTCTCTATCTGTCCGCGATGGGGACGAATGGTGTGAAGCTGCTCAAAGAAAGGCTCTATGCGTCCGTCGTAGGCATCGAGAGAAATAGCTGCAATAATGTCGCTATATTTCACCAGTTTGAATGCTTTTAGAAGTGTATAAACCGCATGCGAACTCATAAATTGGGTACCGTTAAGCAGTGCTAGTCCCTCTTTTGCTTCCAGTTTGATGCTCTCCCACCCCATTGCTTTAAGCATTTGTGATGAGCACACTTTTTCATCGTTATGCCATACTTCACCATGACCTATAAGCGGCAGAAACAGATGCGCCAAAGGAGCCAGGTCGCCCGACGCACCAAGCGAGCCCTGCTCAAACACAACCGGCAGAATATCGTGGTTGAAAAATTCGATAAGCCTCTCAACAGTTTTAAGCTGAACACCCGATTTACCAAGGCTAAGTGCATGAATTTTAAGCAATAACATTAGTCGCACCACATCATGTGGCACCTCACGGCCAACACCGCAGGCGTGACTCATCACCAGGTTCTCTTGCAAACGGCTAAGGTCGGCCTTGGAGATTGACTT
>CAZWOA010000106.1:0-7050 GCA_964635545.1 uncultured Marinilabiliaceae bacterium | reverse complement strand
AAAAATTTCAGGATAAGTCCTATGAATCATGGGAAACGGATATCGCCTCCCATAGAGTTTAATATGTTGCTATCTGTTTTGAATACTCTTCCCATAATTAATCTTTAATAAGGGAGGCAATAAACAAAAAAGACTATTTATTTGCGATGATTTTTATCAATTCATCACAATTTACACTGTTTTGTTCGCCGGTAACCATGTTTTTCAGGGTTACCAACTGCTGAGTGCGCTCCTGCTCACCCACAAGTGCCACAAATGGAATAACCTTTTTATCGGCATAGCCCATCTGTTTTTTCATCTTGGCCTGATCGGGATAAATCTCGGCATTAATACCTGCTTCACGCACTTTTTTAAGCAGATGAAGAGCATACATCTCATCCTCACCGCCAAAATTGGCAAAAAGAATGCGTGTTTGCGCTCCGGAGTCGGTTGGGAAAAGCTCCAACTGGTTCATAACATCATAAATGCGGTCGGCACCAAACGATATACCAACGCCCGACATATCTTTGAGTCCGAAAATAGAGGTAAGGTCATCATAGCGGCCTCCACCGGTTATACTTCCCATCTCCACATCTTTGGCCTTCACTTCAAATATTGCTCCGGTGTAATAATTCAGGCCTCGTGCAAGGGTTAGGTCAAGCTCCACATCGAGTTTTACATCCAGCGATTTCACGTAAGCGAATATTGTAGAGAGTTCCTCAACCCCTTTCAAGCCGATGGCCGATGATGCAAGCACAGTTTTTATGGTATCGAGCTTCGACTCGTTGCTACCTTGGAGATGAAGAATGGGCTGGAGCTTAGCTATCGCATCACTGCTCAATCCTTTATCGGCAAGCTCTTCATTCACTTTGTCGATTCCTATCTTATCCAGTTTATCTATGGCAACAGTAATATCAACAATTCGATCGGCCTCACCAATAACTTCTGCAATTCCGGCCAGCACTTTGCGGTTATTCAGCTTCAATACCACATTGATATTTAGCTTCTTATAAACTTCATCAACAATCTGAATAAGTTCCACCTCGTTAATGAGCGAGTCGCTGCCCACCACATCCACATCGCACTGGTAAAATTCGCGGTAACGGCCCCTTTGCGGACGGTCGGCACGCCACACCGGCTGTATCTGGTAACGCTTAAAAGGGAATGAAATCTCATTCTGATGTTGAACAACAAAACGTGCGAATGGCACAGTAAGATCATACCTCAAACCCTTTTCGCATATCTGAAGTGCCAGCTTATCAGCCTCTCCTGCAGCGAGAAGCGCCTCATCGGCACCACTGAGATAATTACCCGAATTTAATATTTTGAATAGTAATTTATCGCCTTCGTCACCATACTTACCAAGCAGGGTTGACAAATTCTCCATTGCCGGAGTTTCGATGGGCAGATAGCCATATTTCTGAAAAACAGATTTAATGCTATCAAATATATAGTTTCTTTTCACCATCTCTACCGATGAAAAGTCTCTTGTCCCCTTGGGTATGCTAGGTCTTTGAGCCATTTTATGTTGATTATAAAAATTCTGATTTGCTTATGTCAGCAAAAATATATTATTTTTCAGCTGCTACAAAATCTTCAATGTTTTTGAGCACTTTTTCACTCAATCTGTCAAAAGCCTGACGTGTGCGCCCGGTCGAAACATCCATCAATCTCACGTTACGGTGCTTGGCAAGATCGGCATAACCAAGTGCGGGCAATGTATCGCAATAGCATCTGTTATCATTCTCTATCCAACTGCGGAATGGCTTTTCATCCCAAGCGGGTGAAAGTCCGGTGTTGAAAAGCAACTTCCTGTTGCCCAAATGCTTGAACTGCTCATTATGTAGCAATACGGTATTTCTATTCAAGCAGCAAAAAACAGCATCGCAACTACTCAGCAACTCATTAAGAGGCTTATATTCAAAACCTTTGACCTCCTGATCTGGCTTGCGAGTGCGCGAGAAATAACTCACCTTGGCACCGAAAAATTTTAGCGCATCGGCAATCATGCCGCCCGATTTGCCAAGACCTATTATGCCACATTTCAAACCGGTAATCTCTTCCACCATTCCGTTCCATGGCGTGGCCTGAGACCCATCAGGATTAGAGCCAAAGCCATGCAGGCAGCGCACCAGTTCACTTATAACATACTCAACCACACCCTCGTCGCCATAATCGCGTATTCCGGTAACAGTAATGCCCCTTTTATTGGCATAAAGGATATCCACATTGGCACTTTCGGGCGAATAAAGCGAGTTACACATACCTATATATTCGATATTGGGACAGCGCGACATTGCACCTTCGCGAAACTGGGTTGTATAGCTGAGAAGCACCGCATCGGCATCGCCAACACGGGCTACAATCTCATCATCATTGGCAGGTATATCATTGTGCATCACCACTTCATGGGCAAAGTTCCACAAGGCCTTTTCGGCCGATGGTATAAGGCTAACCGGCTCTATGGCAACCAGTTTTTTGAATCTCTTGTTGGGGTTCATATCTTTCAGTATTTTTTTCTTCAATATATACTATTTTATCCGAGTAAGATTACAAGATTCTTAATATCACTCTGAAGATTTGCAAATATATGCACAAAAAGTAGTAAAGGGGTGCATTTTTGTTTAATCTGTATATTATCAATTTCTATTTCTGATGATTTTTCATAAAAGTTTCATTATTTTTGGCATTTTGGAGTAAGTTTCATCATGCTAAGCTCCAAACCATACTATAAATCTATAGCATCACAAAACCATGGAGTATAATTTTAAAGAAATTGAGCGCCGCTGGCAGAAATACTGGATTGATAACAACACCTATAAAGTATCGGTTGATTCATCGCGCCCCAAGTTTTATGTTCTTGATATGTTCCCCTACCCATCAGGTGCAGGGCTTCACGTAGGACACCCACTGGGATATATAGCATCCGATATCTACAGCCGCTTCAAACGCCTCAATGGTTTTAACGTGCTTCACCCTATGGGCTACGATGCCTATGGGCTCCCAGCCGAGCAGTATGCCATTCAGACAGGGCAACACCCGGCAGTTACCACCGAAACGAATATTGCGCGCTACCGCGAGCAGCTCGATAAAATAGGATTCTGCTATGATTGGGATAGGGAAGTAAAAACATGCGACCCAAAATATTACCACTGGACTCAGTGGGCATTCATCCGCATGTTCAACCACTATTTCTGCAATAAAGCACAGAAAGCACTTCCTATAGAGAGCATGGTGGAGAGCTTCAAAACCAATGGCACCAAAGGCATTGATGCATCTTGCACCGAAGAGCTATCATTCACCGCTGCCGAGTGGAACGCTATGAGTGACAAGGCACAACAGCAGGTGCTGCTTAATTACCGTTTGGCATATCTTGCCGACACGATGGTGAACTGGTGTCCTGCACTTGGCACCGTGCTTGCCAACGACGAGGTGAAAGACGGTGTATCCGAACGTGGAGGCCATGAAGTGGTGCAGAAAAAAATGCGCCAGTGGTTATTACGTGTTTCGGCCTATGCACCCCGCCTGCTCGACGGACTTGACACAATCGACTGGACCGACTCGCTTAAAGAGGTGCAACGTAACTGGATAGGACGCAGTGAAGGTGCCGAGATGATTTTCAAAGTTAAAAATTCGGATGTGGAGATGAATATCTTCACAACCCGTGCCGACACAGTATTTGGAGTTACCTTTATGGTGCTTGCACCCGAGAGCGAACTGGTGGAAAAACTTACATCCGACGCACAACGAGATGCAGTTAATGCTTATATCGAAGAGACTAAAAAACGTACCGAGCGTGAACGTATTGCCGACGTGAAGAAGGTTACCGGAGTATTTACCGGTGCCTACGCCATAAACCCACTTACCAACGAGGAGATTCCGGTGTGGGTGAGCGATTATGTGCTTGCCGGTTATGGTACGGGAGCCATCATGGCAGTGCCTGCACACGACACGCGCGACTTTGCCTTTGCCCGTCAGTTCAACCTGCCAATAGTACAAGTGGTGGTGCCTGATGGTGAAGAGCCATCCGACCCGACAACATGGGATGATGCACGCGACAGCAAAGCTGGAGTGATGATTAACTCAGAGCTTATTAACGGACTTTCGGTGCCCGATGCAATTGAGAAAACGAAGAATTACATATCAGAAAAAGGAATCGGTAAAGTGAAGGTAAACTACCGCCTTCGCGATGCAATATTCAGCCGTCAGCGCTACTGGGGTGAGCCATTCCCTGTTTATTACAAGGATGACATGCCACACATGCTCGACGACTCAAAACTGCCGTTGATGCTTCCCGAGATTGATAAATATCTGCCCACCGAGAAAGGTGAGCCACCACTGGGACGTGCCCAAAACTGGACTACCTCTGATGGTTATCCTTTGGAACTGAACACAATGCCCGGCTTTGCAGGTTCATCGGCATACTACCTGCGTTATATGGATCCCCATAACGACAAAGCACTTGTGAGCCGTGAAGCCAATGAATACTGGCAGGATGTTGATCTATATATCGGTGGTACAGAGCATGCTACCGGACACCTTATCTACAGCCGTTTCTGGAATAAATTCCTATACGACTTAGGCCTTGTGGTTAAAGATGAGCCATTCAAGAAACTCGTTAACCAGGGCATGATTCAAGGACGGTCCAACTTTGTGTACCGCATAAAAGGCACCAATAAGTTTGTATCGCTCAATTTAATGAACAATTACGATGTTACTCCTATCCACGTTGATGTGAACATTGTGCATAACGATGTGCTCGATATAGATGCTTTCCGCAAATGGAATCCCGAATATGCCACAGCCGAATTTGTGCTTGAAGATGGTAAATATATCTGCGGATGGGCTGTTGAAAAGATGTCGAAATCGATGTATAACGTGGTTAATCCGGATGATATCATCGAGCAATATGGAGCCGACACGCTACGACTGTACGAAATGTTCCTTGGCCCTCTTGAACTCTCAAAACCATGGGATACCAACGGCATTGATGGTGTGCATAAGTTCCTGCGCCGCACATGGAGACTATTTCATGATGCCGCCGGCGAACTGGTTATTGAAGATGGTGAGCCAACGGCAGATGCACTTAAGACACTGCATCGTGCAATACGCAAAATAAGCGATGATATTGATAGATTCTCATTCAACACTTGCGTGAGCCAGTTTATGATTTGCGTGAATGAACTTACCGACTTGAAATGTCATAATCGTCAAATATTGGAGCAATTCACCACCCTGTTGGCACCATTTGCACCTCACATTGCCGAGGAGCTATGGTCGAAACTGGGACATACCACAACGGTATGTGATGCCCCATGGCCTCTGTTCAACGAGAAATATCTTGTGGAAAGCAGCTTTACATATCCGGTATCATTCAACGGCAAAACACGCTTTACACTCGAATTGCCTGCCGACATGGGAGTAAAAGATGTGGAAGCGGCCGCCCTTGCACACGAAACCACTGCTAAGTGGCTCGATGGCAAGCCTGTGAAGAAGATGATTGTCGTTCCGAAGAAAATCATCAATATTGTATTTTAATATGAACTAAATAATATCCGGTGTGGGTAAACTGCATCGGATATATAATACCGATTGGATATCCGTAATATACCAATTGCATTGGCATAAACGGCTATCACATCGGCATTATACGATAAAATTTTGGTCTTAATAATTATTACGTTTGGTATAATTTCTAGCTCCACTGAATTATGAAATCAAAAAGAATACTGATAATTGCATTAGGTATAGCATCCATAATTATTTTAGGCCTATATTTTTTCGGACAAAGATTTAAGCAGCCTATAATCACCGTATCGACTATTGACACACTTTCGATAGCCGAAATGCCACCCATCGAACTTCTATACGACATACCCAAAGATTCTTTTCTGATTGAAGAAAATCAGGTGAAGCGTAATCAAAACTTATCGGACATACTGGTTAGAGCCGGGGTTGATAATGTAACTATTTATAAAATCGCCAATGCATCCGACACCGTGTTTGATGTAAGGCGGATACGTGCCGGACAGCCCTACACACTATTCTACACTCCGGATACCCTGCATCAACTGAAATATTTTGTATATGCAGTTGACAATACCGATTATGTGGTCTATTCACTTAACAACCCAATTACCGTAGAGCGAAAATCAAAACCAATAATAGAGGAGGAAAAAGTTGCATCGGCCGAGATTAGCAGCAGCCTTTGGAATGCCATTACAGGCCAGGGACTTACACCATCGCTTGCAATGGAACTTTCTGAGATATTTGCATGGACTGTAGATTTCTTCGGAATAGAAAAAGGCGACTACTTCAAAGTTCTATACAAAGAGCAGTTTGTCGATTCCACATCAATAGGCGTGGGTGAAGTTAGCAGTGCGCTATTCCACCATCGGGGCAAAGATTATTATGCATTCAAATTTGGCGAGGATGGCGATTGGAACTATTTTGATGAGGATGGAAATAATCTTCGTAAAGCATTTCTGAAAGCACCACTTAAATTCTCACGCATCTCAAGCCGTTTCTCATCAGGCAGGCTACACCCGGTACTTAAAATTCGCCGCCCTCACCATGGTGTTGACTATGCAGCCCCAGCCGGAACTCCCGTATATGCCATTGGCGACGGACGAATAACACACAAAGGCTGGGACTCTAAAGGAGGCGGCAATTACTTGAAAATAAAACATAACAGTGTTTACACCACTGTATATATGCACCTCAAAGGATTTGCACCGGGCATTAGTCAGGGAAAGCAAGTAAGGCAAGGCGAGCTCATCGGTTTTGTTGGTGCCACAGGACTAGCCACCGGTCCGCACCTCGATTTCAGAGTATTAAAAAATGACCGTCCCATAGATCCATTAAAAATGGAAGCTCCATCAGCCGACCCTGTTAAAGAGGCCAACCGCGACAGTTTTAAAATTATTGCCGACAGCCTAAAAATCAGAATTGATGGGATAAGGGTTGAGTAAGAGTTATCAGGGCAAGATAGGTGTTGAATTAGCAATAGAGTGTTGAAAGTTAAAGAGTTGAATAGTAAAATAGACCATTAAAGGAGCGAGAGAGACGAGA
>CAZWOA010000105.1:4114-9916 GCA_964635545.1 uncultured Marinilabiliaceae bacterium | reverse complement strand
TGCTCTACAATTTAAGCAATTAGCTTTTATCTGTTTTTGTGTCCATTAATTCGAAATAACCGGCTTCCTCATTGAACTGATAGATTCTACCGGAGTGTAGCATGTAGTGCCACCCATACAATTTAAGTGTTTTATTATCAATACGTTCTTTAATATAAGGGTACGTCATCAGATGATTCATTTGTTCGATTATATTGATTCGTTCTGTAAGCCACTCCCGTGCTGCGGGGTCTGCATTAGCCATTATTTTGGTTACTCTTTCTCTGATTGGCGCTGCAAGTTCAAGCCACTTTCGGGTGTGTGGCATAATTTTTTCACCCTGTAGTTCATCCCATAAGGCAGCACAACCTCCACAATTTGAATGTCCACAAATAATGATATTCGCAACATTCAATACCTGAACGGCATATTCAATTGCAGAAGTAGTGGCTAAAACTCGCTAGATTCTCGGTATAAAGGAACCACATTTGCAATATTTCTTATGATAAACAATTCACCAGGAATGGATTTGGTAATCATTGAAGGTACTACCCTGGAATCGGAGCAACCTATAAATAGCGAATGGGGGTTCTGCAAGCGACCATATTCATTGAAATACGCACGGTTAATTTCAAAATCATCGCCTCTGAATTTGAATATTTCTTTAGCATTGTTTCCCATGACAGTGACTTTTAGCATTTTACTAACAATCAAAAGCAATTTATGTTTCTGATAAATATAAAAGCAAGTTTTCTTTCAGTCATCATTAATAATTATCGTTGCACAATTAAACAAGTTCATAAACAATTA
Organism: uncultured Marinilabiliaceae bacterium; assembly: GCA_964635545.1. GTDB lineage: Bacteria > Bacteroidota > Bacteroidia > Bacteroidales > Marinilabiliaceae > JAGPIS01. The sequence continues at coordinate 9,127 of CAZWOA010000105.1, read as the reverse complement.
AGCCATATGTGCCTTATTTAACAATAGTTTTTAACGACAAAAAACGTCTTATATCGGCTGCCTTTTTATGCCCCACACCTGCTATTTGAGCCAGCTCCTCCTCTGTTGCGGCAACTATATTCTCGAGCACTCCAAAATTATCCAATAGAGCCTTTGCTGTTTTGGCACCCACATGAGGAAGACCTTGAAGAAAATAGAGTTGCTGTTTATGAATCTGCTTTGGCTTATTGCCTGGACGCGTACCAATAATATTACCATTTAACGATTGCCTGGCAATCATCATTATAAGTGAAGCTGTATCGATATTATCTAAAGAAAAAATTACAGGTATATGCCAACTTGCAGCCACCGAAACTATAGCACCTTTTATTGCATTATTGGAGATGTTATGACCGCTGGAGTACACATCGCCTTCAATTAGCAGAATGGGATTATAGGGAGAATTACGAATATGTGAACACTGAGTAAAAAGACGATTTTGAATTAATGACATAACAAAGTCATCAGAGCGTTTTCGTTCAATAATTACCGTAGCATTTATAAGATAGTCACCTTTCTTCATCTCCCGCACTTCAATCAACGCACCGATATCCTTCAATAACTGCGGAATACCGGAAGGCTCTTCACGGTAATCAGCAATTATAGATATCGACTGATTAAAAGGCATGGGGTACAAACAAAGTAAATGTATATACCAAATTTAAATAAATACAATATAAAAATCAATAAATTTAAAATATAACTCACTCACCAACATCCATTTTCTCGTATTTATAGCCCATCAAAGATAGGGCAATGGAGATGCCGGCCAGGTAAAACACCTCTACCGTGGCCACTAGCAGATAATAGGCTTCCATGCTTTGAGAGGCAACATTCTCGCGGCGCATGAGTGTTAGAGCACTGTCGGCCAGCTGCTGCCACAATTTTACAATGCCGTCATATTCGGCACTACCCTTCGTGAGGCCAAACACATCCTCCATAATATACTCGTCCATGGCATCAAACCCGCGGGGCTGCAAAAAGAGCGAATAAAAATCATCGGCAGCACCATATGCTTCCCAATCCACATCCCACAGTTTTGCCATGCCCATGCCCAAATAACCCGCCCAGGCAAGCGCAACCGACGGGTAATCGTTAAACTCCTTCACGGCATCAGCCACATAACCGGGAGCGATACCAACCCACTTCTCTTCAAGCTCATCCACTTTCATAAACGACTCAAAACCAACACCATTGCTATTGCACACCCCAATTACAGTATCGGTAAGCCGGCTGCTGTAACTGTTCAAAAATTCCCGTAATTCTGCATTTGTTGCCATAAGTATAACTGCTGTATAAAAACTTTACAAATATACGTAATGAATAGAGAGTTGTAAAAAATAATATAGTTTGAAATTTTTACAATAAACATGAGACAAACCCAAAGCATAAATATTTTTTAACATTATATCGGTTTATTAAAATAATATTGCGTAATTTTGTTTTTATGACCCACTCCATAATATCTATGAAGAATCGGTATAATTCTGAAATTCAATAAATAACAATAAACATTCAAAAATTAACCGATGAAGTTAAGATGGTTTACAGGAGTTATGGCAGCTCTCCTCATAAGCAGCTGCTCTGTGCCCGAGGTTACGCAGGAGATTGCGTTAATTCCCCAGGTAAGAGATTTACAGCAAAGCGAAGGCACCTACACTATTAAAGATGGTGCTAAAGTGGGTATTTCTGATGAAAACCTTATGCCGGCTGGCGTATATCTGGCCAATATGCTCAATATCCCCAAAGTTGAGACAGGCTCTGCAGATATCAACCTTATTGTGGATGAATCACTCACAAATACCGACGAATATCGCCTTGAAATCACTAAAAGCGGAATTACGATCACAGGAGAGTCATACCGTGGCGTTATGCTTGGTATTCAAACACTTCGCCAACTTCTTCCGGCTGAAATTGAGCTGAAATCATCATCAAAAGCAACAAAACTCACACTGCCCATAGTTACCGTGAGCGACTACCCGCGTGAGCAGTGGCGGGGTATGATGCTTGATGTGTCGCGCCACTTTTTCACCACTACCGAAGTGAAAGAGCTGCTCGACATTATGGCTCTCTACAAATTCAACAAATTCCACTGGCACCTCACCGACGACCAGGGGTGGCGTATCGAGATAAAGAAATATCCGTTACTTACCGAGAAAGGCGGTTTCCGTAATTTCAACTGGCAGGATCGCGACTGTATGCGGATGCGCAAAGAGCAAAACAACCCCGATTTCGACTTCCCGGCCGACCGCATAAAAATTGTTGAGGGCGACACAATCTACGGTGGCTACTACAATCAGGAAGAGATAAAAGATATAGTTGAATATGCCTCGGTGCGCGGTATAGATGTAATTCCAGAAGTTGATATGCCTGGCCACTTCTCGGCTGCCATTGCCAACTATCCCAATCTGGCGTGCTTCAACGAGGCAGGCTGGGGACACACCTTCTCGGCACCTATTTGCCCAGGCAAGGATGAAGTGCTTGAATTCTGCAAAGATGTTTATAGCGAGATATTCTCACTATTCCCATATCAATATGTGCACCTTGGAGCCGATGAAGTGGAGAAAGACAACTGGAAAAAATGCCCCAACTGTCAGAAACGCATCAAAAAAGAGGGCTTGAAGAATGAGTTCGAGCTTCAATCGTGGTTTGTGAAGTCGATGGAGCAATTCTTCAACGAAAATGGCAAAAAACTGCTTGGATGGGACGAAATTCTTGAAGGCGGACTATCGGAAACAGCAACAATAATGTGGTGGCGCAGCTGGGAGAAAAATGCGGTGCACCGCGCTACTGCTCAAGGCAATAACGCAGTGATGACTCCCAATTCGTACTTCTATTTCGACTATATTCCTGATGTTAAAACACTTCAAAACGTATATTCGTTCAATCCAGAACTGGAAGGCCTAAGCAAAGAACAATTCAGCAATGTACTTGGTCTTCAAGCTAATACATGGACAGAATGGATTCCCTCGCGCGAACGTATGCACTATATGATTTTCCCACGGATGACAGCACTCGCCGAAGTGGCCTGGGGAACTGCTAATCCTACCGAATTTGAGAATTACCGTCACAGGCTTGTTTCACATTTCAACCGTTGGGATATAATGGATATAAACTATCGCATTCCCGATCTTGAAGGTTTTGACTCAAAGAATGTATTTATAGGCTCTAAAGATGTGGAAGTAACCTGTATTCTGCCAACTGTGGAGATACGCTACACCACCGATGGAAGCGTGCCATCCAAAGAATCGACACTCTACACCGAACCGGTAAATATCAGTGAGTCAACTATATTCACATTCCGCTCATTCCGCAAAAACGGCACTGCCGACGTGCCTGTGAAGACCGAATTTGTGAAACAGGAGCTTGCCGAACCTGCCGCAGCCGATAAAGCAACACTTAAGGAAGGCTTACTGTGTAAAATATATGAGAAAAAGTACGTAAACTGTGAGAATTTCACAGATGGAGCCAAGCTTCTTAATACCATAAGTGTTGATAAAATTGCTATTCCGCAAGGAGCAAAAGGATGGTTAGGCCTTGAGATTGATGCCTATATCGAGATTCCTGAAGATGGAATTTACTCATTCGCACTTCTATCCGATGATGGTAGCCGCCTGTATATCAACGACTATTGGGTGGTTGATAACGATGGCGCCCATGGCCCGCGCGAACTTACCGGACAATATGCAATGAAAGCCGGCCTTCATGCTTTAAAAATTCACTATTTTGATGGCAATAACGGCGGTCAGCTTGGATTGAAAGTATTTTCACAATCGAAACAAGAAGTTGATGTAAAATACTATCATTAAGAGACATACAAGTGTAAAAAAACACACCCGGTCGTTTGATTCGGGTGTGTTTATTACATAACATCAAAATAAGAAAAAAACAATTTCTTTTTAGCAACGACATTTTTTGTCACACCCCGTCTCTACATTTGTAATGCATCTTAGCATAAATCACATCAATTAACAGATAAAAGATAGGGCTATGACAATTACAAATGAAGAAATCAACAAACTAAACGAGCTTTTAGATGGTGAAAATCAAGACATTAACGAACTCGACAAGCTTTTAATTACATTAAAGCAAGAAAAACAAATGCACCTTCAACTTATAGACCTTACCTATTATAATCTTGCACTGTTGCAAAAAGCCTCGATGGATAGAGTGCTTAGCGTTAAGTTTCACAACTTTGAAATGGCAGCTTTCAATCGTAACCTAGAGAAGAGATGTCGCGAATTTATACAGTTGCAATCCCATTTTGGAGTCGAAAAATCACAGTTTCAATTTCATGATGGTAAATTAATCTATTTTCATTTAGGAACCTCAAAAAATGAAGATGTTATTATTGATTATTTCAACAATAAATTCAAATATGATTAATAATAATTAGTATTTTTGGCAAGTAACCTATTCAATCAACAGATCATGAAAAATATTGCAAAAATTTTCCTTTTGCTATTGGCAGTAACATCGTGCCAGATAGCTTATAAAGAGCAAACTATAACTATCGAAGATAGATATACCTTAACTCTTCCGGGCTTTCTTACAAAGGCCTCCAACCTCAACGATGATGCATCATTACAGTATCAGAATACTTTGCGCGAGTTCTATACAATTGTTATTGATGAAGATGCCGAAGAATTTCATGATGCAATTTACGATAACGATCTGGACGAGTTAATTGAACTAAACCTTGATGGATATGCTCAATTACTAATATCAGGCGTAGAAAATGCGGGCATTAAAGCTGCAGTATCCGAAACAAAATCAGATTACATCAATGGCATGCCTGCCCGCTTTATAACTGCAAGAGGTGTGGTTGAGGGAATTGACGTCTTTTACCTGTTTACATTTATTGAAGGTGCCAACAGATATTACCAAATAGTATCGTGGACACTCGATAAACAAGAGGCAAAATACAAGGATACAATGACTAAAATTGCATACTCACTCAAAGAGATTTGAGGA